>NZ_SCFG01000036.1:0-33978 GCF_022496645.1 Pseudomonas sp. TMW22089 | reverse complement strand
GATTACATCGAGATGTTTTACAACCCAAAACGACGCCACAGTTTCAACAATCAGCTGTCACCGGTAGAGTTTGAAAAGCGTTACGCAGCGAGCCTGGAGAGTGTCTAGGAAACCCGGGGCGATTCAGCGTCCGGATGACAACACCTGCCCAAGCAGGATGTTGTCATTCTCAGAAGTGCGTAGCTTACATGCTCCACTTCATGGTCACGGCCACGTTACGCGGGTCGCCGAAGATGTTTGCGCCCGCCGGGTTACTGATGCTCTGGTAGTAATGCTTGTCGAACACGTTGTTCAGGTTGGCTTGCACCTTGAGTTTTTTGTTCACGTTGTAGCCGGTCATCAGGTCGACGATGCTGTAGCCGCCCTGAGATACGCCGTAGGTTGTGTATGTGCTGCTCTGGCTGCGGAATGAACCGCCGATCGACCATTTTTCGAGATCGCCCGGCAATTGATAGGTGGTGGACAGCTTAAGCAGGTTGTATGGCGTGTCGCTGTCGAAGCGACCGCTGCCGCCCTTGACGTTCTTGGCGCCGGCATAGGTGTAGCCCGCCGAGGCCTGCCAGCCAAGGGCAAGCATGCCTTGCAGTTCAAGGTCAACGCCTTTGGTTTCCACTTCGCCGGAGGCCACGGAGCAGGAAGCAACACCCTCGGCACAGGCATCAAGCCCTTGGGCGAGGTTCTCCTGGTTCAGTTGGAAGTAGGCCAGGCTGGCGTTCAACGCACCGTCAAAGTACTCGCCCTTGATCCCGATTTCGCGGTTGGTGCCGGTGACCGGCGGCAGCAGGCTGCCCTGGAAGTCCACGTTCGCTTGCGGCTGGAAGATTCTGGTCCAGCTGGTGTACACCGAGTAGGTATCGTTGATGTCGTAGATCAAGCCGGCGTAGGGGGTGTATTCCCGCGTCGCCTTGTAGTCGGCGCCGAATGTGTAATCGCCGGAAATAGTGTTCTGTTCGTATTCGTACCAGTCCAGGCGTGAACCGAGGATCAGTTTTAGGTCGTCGCGCAGATGGAAGCGTACGGTGGCGTAAGTGCTGTATTGATCGACCTTGCCCTTGCGTGACCAGTTGTAGTTGATAGCCGGTTTCTCTACGCCGTGATAGTCGAAGTTTGATGGATCGAGCACGATATTCGGGTCGTTGAGGAAACCACCGCCGGGGCCATCGTCGGTTTTATCATTTCGATAACTGCCACCGAGCACCAGTTCGTGGGTCGCACCAAGCAGGGTGAAGGGGCCGGAAACGTAGCCGTCGACGCTTTTTTGCGTGTGCTGGTAGGTGTAGCGGCCCACGTTCAGGTTCAACTGATCTGCACTGGGATCCAGTCGATAGAAACTGGTGCCCAGCATGTCCAGGTCGCCTCGCAGCCACGTGGTATTGAGGCGCAGTTTCCAGTCGTTGTCGAAGCGGTGCTCAATTTCGGCAAATGCGCTGGTGTTTTTCTTGTTCCAGTAGGTCCAGTTCGGGCTCATGCGCGTCGAACGGGATATTGGCAGGAACGTGCCATCGGCACGGGTCGGAATGCCTGACCAGTCGGCCCCCGGGTTATCCTCACGGTTGTAATACGCTCCGAGGGTCAGGGTAGTGGCTTCACTCAGGTCAAACTCGGTGATGCCGTACAACAACTGGCGCTTGCTGCTGTAGCCATCGGTAAAGCTGTCTTTGTCCTGGAAGGCACCGACTACGCGGCCCCTGATCGAACCGCTGGAATTGAGGGCACTGCTGGCATCGATTTCGGTGCGATAGTTGTCCCATGAACCGGCACCCAGGGTGACAGAAACTTGCGGCTCGACAGTGGGCCGTTTACGGATCAGGTTAAGGGTGCCGGACGGGTTGCCGGCACCGAGCATCAGGCCCGACGCACCGCGCACAACTTCAACCCGGTCGAACATCGCCAGGGTCGAGGTGCCAAGGGTGTCGCTGTCATACGCGACTGGCAGTCCGTCGATCATAATGTTGTCGATGGCAGAACCGCGGGAATAGAACTCAGGGCGCTCACCACCGGTTTTGCGCATGGTCAGGCCTGGGGTGTATGTCGAAATGTCCTCCAGAGACTGCATGTTCTGGTCATCCATGCGTTGGCGAGTGATTACCGTGACCGATTGCGGCGTCTCGCGCATGGAGGCCGCCAGTTTGGTCGCGGTACTCATGGAGCTGGTAGTGTAGGAACCGGTGTTTTCGCTGACTGAGCCCAAGGCCTGGCCGGAGATGGTTGTAGCGCCCAATTGCAGCTCATCACTCTTGGGCACGGGCACCAGCACATAAGCACCATTAGCCTGGCGTTGAGCCTGCAAGCCACTGCCCGCGAGCAAGCGTGCCAGGCCTTCGTCGGTGCTATAAGTGCCGCTCAATCCCGGTGAGGTCATGCCTTGGGTCTGCTCGGCGTTGAACGACAGCGTGACATTGGCCGCTGTCGCGAACAGGCTCAACGCCGCGCCGAGCGAGCCCGCATTGATTTGGTAAGTGTGGGTCTGGTTTTGCGCCAGCGCATGGGTTGGCGCCAGGCTCAAGGCCGAAAATACACCAAGCGCCACAGCCAGGTGAACGGCATGCGCAAGCGGCCGGGCGGCGTTGAGGGTGAATCGTGACATACAGGTTTCCTTCCGTTGGCAGGGCAGGCAAGCAGTCGTAAACGCTGCTTTCTGTACATGGCCGAACGAAAATAGGAATCGGCAACCCGGGATGGGAATAATTCGCAAAAAACTTCAGGCCGCTTCGACACTGGCCCAGTAACGCGTCACGAAACGTACGCTGACCGGCAGGGATTGGCTGAGGTTTTCCAGAATGGTATCGGTGTCGTCGATACGGAATGCACCACTCAACCGCAGGCTGGCAACGGACGGGGCACAGCGCAGCACACCGCGACGGTAACGGCTGAGCTCGGCGATAAAATCCCCCAAGCGCCACTCGATGACAGTCAACATGCCTTGGCTCCAGGCACCGACACCTGCCGGGGAGGGGGTCACGGCGCTGATCTGGTCGCGGTCGAAGTGGGCCTGCTGGCCGGCATTCAGGCGCTGAACCCGTGAAGGATGATTCAGAGGGCGTAGCTCTACCGCCTTATCCAGCACGCGCACATCGGTGAACGTCGGCCCGCAACGCACGACAAAACGCGTGCCCAGGGCACGCACCGAGCCTTGGGGGGCTTCGACGATAAACGGGCGACTATCGCTGGCTGTGTCTACCAGGATTTCGCCGCGGTGCAGGCGGATCAGACGCAAGTCGGCGCTGAAGGCAATGTCTACGGCGCTGTCGGTATTGAGGTCCAGTTGGCTACCGTCGTCCAGACGCATGTGCCGACGCTGGCCGGTGGCGGTGCGTTGATCGGCAAGCATCGCCTGGTAGGGCAGATGCTCGGTGGCCAACCAGCCACTGCCGCCCACGGCGAGCAACAGTCCAAGGGTCTTGAGCACAGCGCGGCGGCGGGCCTTTACCCCGGCCAGCGTCGGCAGTGACACGTCTGCGGGCAACCGAGCCCATTGGCTTTGCAGTTTTTCTACGCGTGCCCACGCTCGCGCGTGCTGTGGGTTGGCGGCCAGCCAGTGGCGCCAGGCCTGTTGATCAGCCTCTGTGGGCGGCATGCTGTTAAGGCGCACATACCAGGTGGCTGCGGCTTCGAGGGTGAGCAGATCCAGGGGCGCAGCCATCAGTCCTCCGTAAGCAGCAGGCAATGGGTCATTGCGCGGATCACGTGTTTCTTGACGGTGGTCACCGAAACGCCCAGGCGTTCGCCAGTGGCCACATAACTCAGGCCTTCCAATTGCACGGCGAGGAATATCTGCCGCGTACGCTCGCCCAGGCCATCAAGCATGGTGTCGATGGCTACCAGGGTTTCGAGAATCATCAGGCGTGTTTCAGGTGAGATATCCAGCGGTTCCGAGCGCAGGGCCAGGACTTCGAGGTAAGCCTGCTCCAAGGCGCGGCGACGGAATTTGTCGATCATCAGTGCCCGGGCGATAGCGCTCAGGTAGGTGCGCGGTTCGCGAATCTGTTCGACGTCGCGGGAAGTCAGCAGACGCACAAAGGTATCCTGGGCCAGGTCTGCTGCATCGGCGGCGTTGCCCATGCGGGCGCGCAACCAGCTTTTGAGCCAGCCGTTATGTTCGCTGTACATTAGATGCAGGGCATAATAATCGGGAGCAGGCATGAGAGGACAAACCAATAGCAACAATTGATAATGATTAGCATTATCCTTGTTGCTCCAGATTTGCGCAATGTCGGTGCTAATGGAACGCCAAGCAGGCTCCAGACCACGGCTTTAAAAGACTTCCAGCTCGGATTGCAAATCCGTTGTAGTGGACATGAGTTATTTCGGGTTTGTGTTCATTCGGCAGGACGCCAAGGGGAGAGGCAAAAATCGAGAATTGCGGAACAGCTTTCAGAATTGCGGAACAAAAAACAAAGGGCCTGCACGAAGAATCTCATGCAAGCCCTTGATTTGTTTGGTGCCCGAAGCCGGAATCGAACCGGCACGTCCTTTCGAACGGGGGATTTTAAGTCCCATGCGTCTACCAATTTCGCCATTCGGGCGGTAGCGCTATAAAGCGGGTCAGGAAGGAAGGTGCTTCGAGATCAAAGTACTCAAGAGCCTGCGTGACAGGTGGACGAATATATAGAGCCTGCACCGATGAGGCAAGTTGGTTAGTGCTGATTGAGTGAGTTTTTTTTGCTCCTTGGCTTAATAAAACCGTCGAAAAATCATAGGGCTAGGTAACCAGTGGGGGTTTGAGGGGGGATATGGCTCGTCCATTGCCAGAAAGCCGTGGGTACCAAGGGGTAATGCCAAGTGCTGCCGCTGGCTGCTGCTGATTCAGGTCGCTTTGCCTGCGCGCTGGTCTAGGCTGCTTGCACGACTGAAGCAGAAGTGGATGTGATGAATACAAGTGTGATTTATGCCTTGGCGGCGGCGGCGCTGTTCGGGGCCAGTACCCCGCTGGCCAAGTTGCTGGGCACAGAAATCCCGCCAGTGCTGTTGGCCGGGCTGTTGTATCTGGGCAGCGGCACAGGCCTGGTGTTGCTGCGTTTGCTTCGTGATCGGGGCTGGAAAAGGTCCGGGCTGAGTGTCAGCGAGTGGCCGTGGTTGGTCGGGGCGGTTGTGTTCGGCGGGATTCTTGGCCCGGTCGCACTGATGGTGGGGCTGACTCTGACCAGTGCCGCCACGGCGTCATTGATGCTCAATCTGGAACCCGTGCTGACCGCCGTGCTGGCGTGGGTGGTGTTCAAGGAAAATGCAGACCGCAGGATTGTCGTGGGGATGCTGGCAATTATTGCCGGGGGCATTGTTTTGTCGTGGCCGTCCGGCCAGGCAACGGGTGTCGCGCAATCCTGGCTTGGGCCCTTGGCCGTGGCGTTTGCCTGTTTGTGCTGGGCGGTGGACAACAATCTGACGCGCAAGGTATCGGCTTGCGATGCGCTCTTTATTGCCGGGGTAAAAGGTTTGTTTGCAGGGCTGGTCAACTGCGCGATCGGATTGACCCTGGGGGCCAAAATCCCGCCTCTGGTGGCGCTGACGCCCACTTTATTGATCGGCTTTCTGGGCTACGGCGTGAGCCTGGTGCTGTTTGTGCTGGCCTTGCGCGGACTGGGTGCGGCGCGCACGGGGGCGTACTTCTCGACCGCGCCTTTTCTGGGCGCTGCGATTGCAATTGTGCTGCTGGGGGAATCAGTCTCGCTGCTGTTCTGGCTGGCCGCCGCGTTTATGCTGTTCGGGGTCTGGCTGCACCTCACCGAGCGGCACGAGCATATGCATCAACACCAGCCGCTGCAGCACACCCATCGCCATACCCACGATGAGCACCATCAGCATGAGCATGCCGAGGATGTACCGCCGGGTGCCGCCCACAGCCATGGGCATGTGCATTCTCCCGTTCGGCATAGCCATCCGCACTTTCCGGATATTCACCACAGGCACCGGCACTGACTGGCTGCGTGTTAGATTGCGCCGACTGGATGCAGCAATACTCTCTTCCAATGGAGCTACAGAGTGCACATGTTTGAACACATCGATTTCAACTACTTGCTGGCGACCTATGGTTACCTGGCCATCTTTATCGGCTGTTTGCTGGAAGGTGAAACCATCCTGATTCTGGGGGGCATGGCAGCCCATCAACATGTGCTCAAGCTGTTGCCGGTCATTATGTATGCGAGTCTGGCCGGGATGCTGGGTGACCAGTTGCTGTTCTGGACCGGTCGCTACTTCGGTGCCCGGCTGTTGCCCAAACTGCACAAGCATCAAGCCGCCATCGAGCGGGTGACGCAGTTGATCAACAAGTACCCTACGGCGTCGATTTTCTCCGTGCGCTTTCTGTATGGCATGCGTCTGGTGGGGCCGATGGTCATTGGTGCAAGCCAGGTTTCACCGGTCAAGTTTACCTGCATCAACCTGGTGGGCGCGGCGGTATGGGCGACGCTGTTCGCCAGCGGCGGGTACTGGGCCGGAGAGTTTCTCGAGGGCTTGCTGGGGGATCTCAAACCCTATCGTTTGCCGATTGCCCTGGGCGTTATCGTATTGATGGTGGTGGTAGCCTTGGTGCGTCACTTCAGGGCGAAAAACCGGTCGCCGGCCAAATCGCTTTGAGCCTTGGGGCGCCAGGTTTCTGGTTGCCGGGCATGGCTTGTGGTGAGCATTTCGCCATGGGCGACAGATCCGGATGCTGTTGCAAAAAACAGGCTTGAAAGGCAAAGTCCGGGTACCCGGTTGCGTGATCAAGCCCGTGGCCTACGCTTTGAATGACAAGCTCAACGCCACGGGTTTCAAGGTATTGGCAGCACACCCACGAACCCGGTCCGCTAATAAAAGGAGTTCTGGATGTTTATCCGTTTATTGATCCTTACCGGCCTGCTGGTGACTGGCATGGCGCAGGCTGTTGAAGTTCCAAGCCCCCTTGAACAGGATCGCGGCAAATTTCGCCCATTGATCATCGTCGCTCGTACAGAAGTCGATCCAACCCTGACCACACTCAAGCAAGCGCTGGCCGATCCGGCCAATCAGAAGGGCTTCGAAGAGCGCAACATGGTGCTCTATACGATTGTCGGCATTACCGGCAAACGTGATGGCAAAGACCTTGAACCCCAGAGCACGATGTCGCTGATTCGCGGACTCAAGCCGGGGATGATTATCGACAAGGCCAAAGTGATTCTGATTGGCAAGGATGGCGAAAAGAAGCTCGAAACCGAGGGTGATGCAAACCTCGCTGAGTTGTTCAAAACCGTAGACGCCTTGCCTGCTGCCGAAAACCAGATTCAGGCCCAGGCCGAGGTGGTGACGCCGGATAAAACAGCGCCGGCCGGCAAGCCGAGCAAGGCTGCAAAACCGGTCAAGGCTCCTGCACAGCTGGATGATTGAGGCCTGTTAAATCAGGGCCAAAAAAAGGCCCGCTGAGGGGAGCGGGCCAAATGGGATTCACAAAAGGAGTGGATCCAATCTAGGCCAGTCGATGTGAAAGTGGCGTGAAAAGCATGTAGGCAAAACGCAATTAATTCTCAATTTATGACGATTTCAGATCCGGCCTGCACGGCCCTGATGATGGCCCGGGCTCAGCCCCCGGCCTGTTCGTTCATGACTCCTCAGCGCCCGCATCATTAAGCCATTCCTGGCTCAGGGTGGGCGTGTCCCCCAAATATTCCAGCAACCAGTTCATCGCCGGAGAATGATTGTTCTGTACCCAGGCTAAGCATGACGGGCTGGCCGGGAAAGGGCGTTGCAAATGCAGTGCCTGCAATCGGCCTTGCTCGATCAGGGGCTGGGCCAGGTGGGCAGGCACCATGCCCACGCACAGTCCATCGCTAAGGCAGGCCAGCCCCGTAGTCCAGTCGGGCACCATCATCCGGCGCTGGTTATCCAGGGTCCAGGTGTCACGTTTGGGCAGGTTGCGCGAGGTATCGTCCATGCACAGTGAAGGGTAGGGGCGCAGTTGCTCATCGCCGAGCAAGCCGTCAACCCGGGCCAGTGGATGCTGCGGGCTGACCACGCACAGCCAGTGCAGAAAGCCCATGTCGCGAAAGGCAAAACTGCCTGCCACCGGCACTGCCCTGGTGGCGCCGATGACCAGGTCGGTACGCCCATCCACCAGCGCATCCCACACTCCGTTGTATACCTCGTACTGAACAATCAGCTCCACATCGGGAAAGTGCCGATAGAAGTCGATCACCATTTGCCGGCAGCGCGGGTGTTTGATGATCGAGTCCACGCTCACCCGCAACTGGCCGCTCCAGCCATTGGCGACCTGTTGGCACAGGCGCCGGGTGCCGAGCATTTTCTTCATCACATCACGGGCTTCTTTGACAAACACCTGTCCGGCCGGGGTCAGTTCGACATCGCGATGGCGACGCACAAACAGGGGTACGGCCAGCCACTGCTCCAGTTGGCGCACTGTGTAACTGATGGCCGAAGGCACACGGTGCAGCTCCTGGGCGGCACCGCTGAAGCTGCCGTGGCGGGCGACGGCATCGATTACGTCCAGCGAGTATTCAGACCACATGGCTTGCCTTCAAAATTATTGATGTCATTAGGCAATTATTATCGCTTCACAAGCAAATGTGCAGCTGGATAATGCACGCCAGTCAACAAATTGTTTGATGGCAAGTTTTGGAAGCCCATGAAAAACTCTTTTGGTTTTACCTGTTACCTCGCGGGGCTCAGCATGCTGGGCTACCTGGCCATGGATATGTACTTGCCGGCCTTCGGCACGTTGCGCAGCGAGCTGGGGCTGTCTTCAGGCGCGGTTGGCGCCAGTCTCAGCATCTTTCTGGCCGGTTTTGCCTTTGGCCAATTGCTCTGGGGACCGCTGTCTGACCGTCTGGGTCGCAAGCCGGTGCTGCTGGCGGGGCTGTCGATGTTTGCCCTGGGGTGCCTGGGGATGTTGTGGGTCGATAACAGTGTGTTGCTCCTGAGCCTGCGGTTTATCCAGGCGATCGGCATCTGCGCGGCGGCTGTGACCTGGCAAGCATTGGTAATCGATCGCTTCCCGGCCGATAAAGCCAATCGGGTATTTGCCAGCATCATGCCGTTGATGGCCTTGTCGCCTGCGCTGGCACCGCTGTTGGGCGCTGTGGTGCTGAGCCATTTGGGCTGGCAGGCGATTTTCAGTGTGTTGCTCGGTTTGGCGGTGCTGTTGATAGTGCCGACCCTGTTGCTCAAAGAAAAAGCGCGCGCCCCGGCAACAATCGTCACCTCTAAAGTGAGCTATTGGCAGCTGCTGCGCTCGCCCGGTTTCAGCGGCAACGTGATGATCTTTGCCGCCTGCTCGGCCAGTTTCTTTGCCTGGTTGACGGCTTCTCCTTTCATCCTTGGCGATATGGGCTACAGCCCCAGTGATATCGGCTTGAGCTACGCGTTTCCGACCCTGGCCTTCATGATCGGCGGTTACAGCTGCCGCAGTGCCTTGCAGCGGATCAAGGGCCACACGCTATTGCCGTGGCTGTTGCTGGCGTATTGCATCAGCATGGTGGGCCTGTACTGCGTTGCCACAATGACCGAGCCGACCTTGACCACGTTGCTGATCCCGTTTTGTTTGATGGCATTGGTCAACGGCGCGAGCTACCCCATCGTCGTGGCCCATGCTCTGATGCCGTTTTCGGAAAATTCGGGCAAGGCCGCCGCTTTGCAAAACACCCTGCAACTGGGTCTGTGTTTTCTCGGTAGCCTGCTGGTGTCGGGTTTTATCACCGAGCCCCTGCAGATCACCGTTGAGGTGATGTTGGCCACGGCTCCCCTGGCTGTGTTGGGGTATCTGATCCAGCGCCGCAAATCACCTGCAGCGAGCTGTGTCACAGGCTGAACTTTGTAATGGACGGGTCTATCCAACAGTGTTCGAGACATTGCCCGGGCGCTGCGGATGAGCAAAATAATTACGTCGCACAGTGAGTTACAGATTCAGAGCGAGCACGATGCCAAAATGTTCGGCTCGCCCAAGGACCGGCTGGATTTCTACCGGCGTGAAATCCAGTACGAGACCAGCATCCTGTCCCACCGCACCGATGCGTATCTGGCGGCCCAGTCATTTCTGGTGATCGCCTTTGCATCCTGCATGGCTAACCTCAACCCGGAGTGGGGCAAGTTTTTCACCCTCACAGTACCGCCCATGCTGGCGGTGCTCGGGATACTGATCTCACTTAATGCGTGGCCGGGGATCCGGGCGGCCTACGACATCATCGATCACTGGCACTTCAAACAGAGCGAACTGCTCAGCAGTCAGCCGGTCATGGGCATGGCCTACGATGAATCACCGTTGTTTTGCGAGATGGAGTCCACCCACAAGGGGTATAAAAAATCCTTGATGTTTTCCGTGCGCTCGCCTTGGTTGTTCGCCTGTTTCTGGCTGGTGCTGGGTGCATTTTCTCTCTACATCCAGATCGACAATCCCCTGAGCTGAAGCCTGTCGCCGGAACGTCCGGCGCAAGCGTGCAGGCTATAAAAAAGGCCGGACACCCCTGAAGGTGCCGGCCTTTTTTCAAGTCATCAATCAGGCGATATCCACCAGCACGATTTCGCTGTCTTCTATGGCCGTGACTCGCAACCGGGTCTCATCAACCACGGCCACTCCATCCCGGGCGCCGGCGCGCAAGCCGTTGACTTTAATCACCCCGGTGGCAGGCACCAGATACGCCCGGCGGCCGCTGTCCAGTGCATACTCCGCTGTTTCCCCGGCCTTCAGGTTGGCCGCCACCAGGCGTGCATCGGCGCGGATGCG
The DNA here is from genome assembly GCF_022496645.1 of Pseudomonas sp. TMW22089. Lineage (NCBI taxonomy): Bacteria > Pseudomonadati > Pseudomonadota > Gammaproteobacteria > Pseudomonadales > Pseudomonadaceae > Pseudomonas > Pseudomonas sp. TMW22089. The sequence goes on along the minus strand of NZ_SCFG01000036.1, from coordinate 23,291 downwards.
CAAGCTTTGGTCATCGCCGTCCTTGCCACTGGCCAGGGTTACAAAGCCTTCGCGCCGGCCTTTGGGGAAGGGTCTGGCGCCCCAGGCCGGTGCGTCACCTTGCTGATTGGGAATGATCCAGATCTGGAAGATTTTGCTCGGCGTCGACTCCATGTTGTATTCGCTGTGGGCAATCCCGGTGCCTGCGCTCATGACTTGCACATCGCCGGCTTCAGTCCGGCCTTTGTTGCCCAGGTTGTCTTCATGGCTGATGGCGCCTTCGCGGACATAGGTGATGATCTCCATGTCGCGGTGGGGGTGTTTCGGGAAACCTGTACCGGGGGCAATCACATCGTCGTTCCACACCCGCAGGTTGCCCCAGTTCATCCGGGTCGGATCGTAGTATTCGGCGAACGAAAAGTGATGGTGAGCGTCCAGCCAGCCGTGGTTTGCGCCGCCCAGGGTGTTGAAGGGTCTGAGTTCAAGCATGATGCTTCTCCTGTTCAGGTGGCCCGTGCGCTGTGGACGGTTACCCGGTTGCTGATGGAGTGATTTTCCATCAAGAACATATCGATAAAAAGCTGAAAATATGCTTTAAAACTATCTATTTGTTAGATGTATTTTTCCGTCAACACATCCGTGCCTACTTTCATAAAATGCTCTAAAGAGCTGATGCTCCTAGATATCTTGGCGCAATGCAGCGACCATAGCCCTTCCGCCCGGACAGCCTCACACCCTGGAGTCAGCGTGCCGCAACACATTCCCGATTTGCCTGAAGAACTCGCCCCTCTAACCCGATTACCCTTGCTCAAGCGCCTGGCCGCCAGACTCTTTGGCAGCGGCCTGAACCATTTGCGTGCGCAACATGCCGCCTCCTGGTTGCAGGGTCAGGCCGACGGGTTTCGCAGCGGGCACAGCGCCGGGGTGGATTACGGCTTTGAAGAAGGGCATGCCGAGGGGCTGGAACAAGGCCGGCAAGTATTGTTCATCAGTGATACCCGCCCGCAGGTGCTGCGTGCGCCGGGCATCGACGACAACCTGTTCGATGACTGGCGCCTGCCGCTGACCGCCGAGCTGAAAAAGCGGATCAAGTCCGATGTTGCGGCGATCCTGCCAGAACAGGCACAGCCCAGTGCCGCCCAGTGGAAGATGATTCTCAGCGATACACCTTCGACCTCGGTGGTTGCCGGGGCCGGCGCTGGCAAGTCGACATCGCTGGTGCTGCGTATTCTGCTGCTCAGCCATTACCTGGGTTTTGAACTCGGTTCGATGACGGTGGTGACCTTCACCCGCGAGTCGCGCAAGGACTTCATCAGCAAACTGCAATCCATTTTTGCCTTGTGGGGCCGCACACTGAGCCTCAAGGAAGCGCGGGATGTGGTGCGCACTTTCCATTCGCGGATCTTGCCCATGGTCCGCAGCTTGCCCGGCTACAGCCAGTTGCAGGCATTCGAGACCCTGAGCAGGCGCACTTTGCTCAATGACGATGACAGCGACAGCAACCCGTTTGACCTGCGGATCAATGATGCCCAGCGCCAGCAACTGAATGCCTGCTATCACGGGCTTTACACCCGGGATCAGCGTTTTCGCGAGACCCTGGCACCCCTCTGCCGGCATGCCCTGCAACTAAAGGAGCTGGAACGCGATCACCCGGATGTGCAAAAACGCATGGCAGTGACCGAGCTGGCCGCCAAGCGCGACGAAGAGCTGTGCGACACCCTCGAAGACCTGTGGTTTGCCGCGGGCGCCTGGCCGATCCAGGGCATTGAACCGAGCCGGGAAACTGTGCAAATCAATGGTGCGCAGTTCCATTGCCACGGGTATGTGCCACAACTGGATGCGTGGGTGGTGCTCGGGTTTGATCCGCGGGAAAACCCGCAAATCTGCAGGCCGGGGGCCAAGTTGAGCGTGCGCGCCGAATGGGCAGTAAAGCGCACTCTGTTTCGAGCTTTTTGCAGTAAGCCTTTGATTTGGCTGGAAAGCTATGATGCTGCAAAGCGTGTTATTACCTCGCTGGCGGGTGATGCCAGTGCGGGTCCGGGTTTTGATTACAAGCTCAAGGGCGAACTGAGTTCGGCGCCGTTGCTGGACTGTTTTGTCGCGGCTGCCAGCTTTATAGAGAACCTGGGGCTGGACGTTGCCGCGGCCGTGGGGGACATGGCATTTGCCGCCGATGATCCGGACCGGTTTTTCTTCGAGGCCCTGAGCCTGTACTGGCGCGCGCTGGAAGATCACTTGCTGGCACAGTCGCCGCCGGTGATGACCTATAACCGAATGTTTTCGCTGTTCGGCGAGAACACCCCGCAAAACTTCAAATTGCTGAGCCATGAGCAACTGCGCCCGCTGTCGCATTTGATGATCGATGAGTTCCAGGACGTTTCGCCGCAAATCGTTTCCTGGTTAAGGGCCAGCCTGCGGGAAATCCGCAGTCGAGGCCCGGCGATGCATGTCGGGCGTGGTGCCCAGCGTTCATCGTTACTCTGTGTGGGTGATGACTGGCAGTCGATCTATGGCTGGCGCGGCAGTTCGCCCAAGTACTTCATGGAGTTCAACAAGGAATTCCCGTCGCCCGCCACCACCCGGGTGATGCTCAGCGACAACTTTCGTAGCCATCAGCACATCATCGATGCTGCCGAGCATATCGTGCGTGCAGCACCTTCGATTGCCGGCAAACGGGCCAAAGCCAGTGGCGAGCCCAAGGTGCCAGTACCGGTGAATGTATTGAGCCGCGATGACCAGGCTTTGGCAGCGCGGTTGATTGAACATTACAACGCTGGGGATAGCGTCTTAATGTTGTATCGAAAGAGCAGCGATAAGTTATTGATTGAGAAGGATATTCAGTCGGTAGTTAATGTGGATTCTAGGTTGGCGCCTGAAGACCGTCGGCTCAAGCAACTGACCTATCACAGCTCCAAGGGCTTGCAGGCTGACGCGGTGTTCCTGTTGGGTGACTGTCAGCACCTGACGTCTTCGCCGTATAAAAACCAGGTCTATCGCATGGCGGGCCTGGGCAAGGATGGCGACCCGGACCCTTACGACACGGCGCAGAAGGATGAAATCCTGCGCCTGGCCTATGTGGGCATTACCCGGGCGGTGACGCATTGTTACTGGTATCTGGAAAACCCGGATGCCCAGGGTCCGAACATCCCCAGGGCCTCAGACCGCATCCCTCGGGGCAAGGTATTCTTTGAGGATCTGCGCAAGGTATCTGAGCCCGCCGGATAGACCTTTTGCAGGAACTGGCTTGCAGATTCATGGGCCGGTGAGATTTATTGTGGGAGCTGGCTTGCCAGCGATTCAGGCGGCAAGGTCAGGCGGGTAGACCGGATCAATGCCATCGCGGGCAAGCCCGCTCCCACAGGTGGCAGGCGCCACTCAGATTTACTTCAGGAGCTGGCAAGTCCAGCCCCAAAAAGTCATGCGCCGCTCAGATTTACTGTAGGAGCAGGCAAGCCCACTCCCATAGAGTCATGCGCCGCTCAGATTTACTGCAGGAGCTGGCAAGTCCAGCCCCAAAAAGTCATGCGCCGCTCAGATTTACTGTAGGAGCAGGCAAGCCCACTCCCAAAGAGTCATGCACCGGTCAGATTTCTTGTGGGAGCTGGCTTGCCAGCGATTCAGGCGGCAAGGTCAGGTGGGTAGACCGGGTCGATGCCATCGCGGGCAAGCCCACTCCCACAGGTGGCAAGTGCCACTCTGATTTACTGTAGGAGCAGGCTTGCCCACTCCCACAGAGTCATGTGCCGGTGAGATTTATTGTGGGAGCTGGCTTGCCAGCGATTCAGGCGGCAAGGTCAGGTGGGTAGACCGGGTCGATGCCATCGCGGGCAAGCCCACTCCTACAGGTGGCAGGTGCCACTCAGATTTACTGTAGGAGCTGGCAAGTCCACCCCCACAAAGTCATGTGCCGGTGAGATTTACTGTGGGAGCTGGCTTGCCAGCGATGCAGGCGGCGCGGTCAGGCCTGCGCCTGCCAGGTCATCGGCGGGACGAAGCTTTCGAGTTCGTCTTCCACCGCCTGGATGATATTGCTCACCTGACCCGGGGTCATGGTGGTTGCGCAGGGGATGCCGGCGATGGCGATCAGGGTTTCGCCACTGGCACGATCAAACAGGCGGGCAACCAGGCTCCCCGGCGCATCCATGGTCGCCTCGAAGCCCATTGGATGAAAATGCCAGCGCATCAGCTGGCAGGCATTGGGGAAGGTAACCTTGTGCATGTCGCGTGTTTTGTTCATGGAGCACTTCCTTTTGCTCTGAATTTAAACAGCCAGAGAACAATCTCCGGCAGATGTTTTAGCGAGTGTTTCGTGTTTAAACCTATCATCCATATTCTGTGGCGCTAAGCCTTTTGTTACATACCGATAGACTGTTTAATCCGGTTTTGATGCACATCAAGCCCTGAAGCGTTTTTTAAGCCGTTTACCCCTGCACCTGGCCATTGCTGCCAACGCACAAACTCGGCACTCTCTGCTCTTTTTGCCTACGAGCGTTCCATGTCAGACCCCGATGACGGCCCCGAACAGACCCGCGCTACCGGTCAGACCGTGATGCGTTACCACTTGTGCTGGAAGCACCGTGACCTGGACGGGGTGATGGCGCTTTATCACCCGGACGTGTGCTATCACGATTTTTTTCAGAATCGGGTCATGGCCCTCGACGAACTGCGCGAGTACGTGCGTCTGTCCATGCCAAGGGAGCCGGATGAAGCGCTGGAGCATAGCGATCGTATCCGTCTGGATGGCAATACGGCGTTCATTCAATATCGCATGACCCTGCGTGGCAGCCAGGGGCTGGTGTCATTCCGCGCCAGTGAGGCGATTACGGTGCGCGACGGGCTGATCTGGCGGGTCAATGAGTACGCATCCCTGGTCCATGAAACCGCGATCAATCCGGCGCTCAAACCCTCATTGAGACCGGCCGTCAGCCGTCTTGGGCTCTCGGCGCGGCAATTGAGTTTCATGGCCCGGGACCTGCAAAGCTACTTCGAGCGCCAACAACCCTATCTCGACCCTGAGCTCGATCTGCAGCAAGTGGCCAGTGCCTGCGGCTATACACGTAACCAGATGTCGTATTTGCTCAACCAGGTATTGGGACAAAGCTTTTACCGCTATGTGAATCAGGCACGGCTGCGGCATGTACTGGCGGCAATGGATGCTGCGGTGTCGCCGGTCAAAGTCGATGAGGTGGCGTTCTCGGCCGGGTTCAATTCGATCTCGGCGTTCTACAGCTGTTTTCGCCAGCACACCGGCCAGTCACCCAAGGCTTACGCCAGACAAATTTCTTTGCGGGCACGCGCGCAAGACTTTTCCTGACGCCAGGAGGTAGGGTCGACCCATTCTTTGAAGCAGTGTGGAGTCGGTGATGCCAGCATGGCGCTCAATCAGTTTATGGATGGACCAGCTCGGGGATGAGCTTGCTCCCCGACCGGCGCTCGAACACGACCTGGATGTCGATGTGGCCATCATCGGCGCCGGTTACACCGGGCTCTGGACCGCGTACTACCTCAAGCGCCATGCGCCGCAACTGAACATTGCCATTGTTGAAGCGCAAACGGCGGGCTTTGGCGCCTCCGGTCGCAACGGCGGCTGGCTGATGGGCAATTTGCTGGGCGAGGACCGGTTGCTGGCGGGCTTGTCTGCCGAGCAGCGTCGGGCCTCCTTCGATTTGCTGCACGGCATACCTGATGAAGTGAAAAACGTCATCGATCGTGAAGGCATCGACTGCGATTACCGCAAAGGGGGCGCTTTGTATTGCGCGGCCCGTTACCCCGAGCAAGAAGCCAGTCTGCGCAGTTATCTGGCCAGCCTCTACGCCCAGGGCTTGAACGAATCCGACTACCGCTGGCTGAGCCCGGGCGAACTGGCGCAACAGATCCGCGTCGCCAGGCCCTATGGCGGCATCTTCACTCCCCATGTTGCAACCATTCACCCGGCCAGACTGGTACGCGGCCTGGCCCGCGCCGTTGAGCGCATGGGGGTGCAGATATTCGAGCAAAGCCCGGTCACGCAATGGCAGTCGGGCCAGGTGGTCACAGCCAAAGCCCGGGTGCGCAGCCGTTGGGTGGTGCCGGCCGTGGAAGGCTACGCCAATACCCTGCCAACCCTGGGCCGCTATCAACTGCCGGTACAGAGCCTGCTGGTGGCCACAGAGCCTTTGTCCCAGGCCGTGTGGGACGAGATCGGTCTGTCCCGGGGCCAGGCCTTCAGCGAGAGCAGCCGTCAGGTCACTTACGGCCAGCGCACGGTGGATAACCGCCTGGTGTTCGGTGCGCGGGGCGGTTATCAGTTTGGCGGGCGCCTGCGAGGCAATTTCGACCTCAGCGAAAGCGAAATTGAACTGCGCCGTTATTTGTTTGGCGAACTGTTCCCGCAGCTTAAAGACGTGCGTATCAGCCATGCCTGGGGCGGCAATCTGGGCATGTCGCGGCGGTTTCAGCCACACATGCTCTGTGATCGCCAGCAAGGCATCGCCCTGGCCGGCGGGTATGGCGGCGAAGGGGTAGGCGCCAGTCATCTGGGCGGCCGCACCCTGGCCGACCTGATTTTGCAACGCGACACCCTCGAGGTGACACAGCCCTGGGTGTTGACCGAAGGCGGACTCGCTGCGCTCAAGGCCTGGGAGCCGGAGCCCTGCCGCTGGCTGGGTTACAACGCAATTATCCGCAGCTTCGTCTACGAAGACCAAACCCTGGCCAACCCCCACAGCTCGCCCTTGCGTCGGCGCCTGGCCAGCCGCGTGGCCGGGTTTATGGAAGGTTTCATGCAGTAATTAAACGTCGTCTTGATCAGGAAGCATTTCATGAGCATCACTCAATTCAAAAACACGGCCCTGCTACCGCTACAAGAGTCCTTCCCGGTGGCCGTGCCGCTGGGTACGCCGGTGGCTATCACCTCGGTCACCTGTGTCGAGCGTAACGACGGGGTCGAAACCGGCATCTGGGAATGCACGCCGGGTCGCTGGCGCCGACAGATTGTGGCGCAAGAGTTTTGTCACTTCATTCAAGGGCGCTGCACCTTCACTCCGGATGACGGAGAAACCCTGACCATAGAAGCAGGGGATGCACTGATGTTGCCTGCCAACAGCACCGGCATCTGGGACATTCAGGAGACCGTGCGCAAGACCTATGTCCTGATCCTGTAAGCCTTTGCTCACTTAAAACTGCCGATACCTGCCTATAAAAAAGCTGCCAGAACATGCAAGGAATCGAATCATGATCCGTATGACCCTGTTGCCCCTGATGTTGGCCGGGACTTTGTGTCAGGGCACCGAGACCGTGAAGGTCTATAACTGGTCCGACTACATCGCACCCGACACGATGAAGAACTTTTCCCGTGATTCCGGAGTTGCGTTTACCTACGACCTGTTTGACAGCAACGAGACCCTGGACGGCAGGTTGATGACCGGCAATTCCGGGTATGACGTGGTGTTTCCATCCAACCACTTTATGGCCCGGCAGATTCAGGGCGGGGCCCTGAAGAAGCTCGACAGAAGCCAGTTGCCCAACTGGAAAAACCTCAACCCGGTGCTGCTCAAGGCGCTGGAGGTCAACGATCCGGGGAACCAGCATGGTTTTCCGTACCTGTGGGGCAGTACCGGTATCGGCTACAACGTGGCCAAGGTCAAAGCGGTGCTGGGCGAGAATGCCCCGGTGGATTCCTGGGACCTGATTTTCAAGCCTGAAAACATGGAAAAGCTCAGTAAATGCGGGGTCGCGATACTGGACAACGGTCCGGAAGTGCTGCCCGCGGCGCTGAATTACCTGGGCTTGCCCCATCACAGCAAGAACCCGCAGGACTACAAAAAAGCCGAAGCGCTGCTGATGAAAGTGCGGCCCTATATCAGCTACTTTCACTCGTCCAAGTACACCAGCGACCTGGCCAACGGCAATATTTGTGTGGCGGTAGGCTTTTCGGGAGACATTCTGCAGGCCGAAACCCGGGCCAAAGAGGCCAGTAACGGGGTGGATATAGGTTATTCGATACCTAAGGAAGGTGCGGCGATCTGGTTTGATATGGTGGCCATGCCCGTCGACGCGCCGGACGAGAAGGCCGCTTACAGCTTCATGAACTACTTGCTGCGCCCGGACGTGATGGCCGGTATCACCAACTATGTGCATTACGCCAATGGCAACGAACAGGCCGATGCCCTGGTCAGCCCCGAGATCAAGGCTGACACCAAGGTCTATCCAACGGCGGCGATGATGGACAAGCTGTTTGCCCTCCAGGCCATGCCGTTGAATATCGACCGCATCCGCACGCGGCTATGGACCAAAATCAAGGCCGGTGAATGATCAGCCCAGTGCTTGTGGGTTAACCAGGTTGGCCGGGCGTTCACCGGCCAGTGCCGCCAGCAGATTATCGACCGCACAGCGGGCCATGGCTTCGCGGGTTTCGTGGGTGGCCGAACCTATGTGCGGGGTGGCCACCACGTTATCCAGCTGCCGTAGCGGCGAGGTCAGCTCCAGCGGTTCGCGCTCGAACACATCCAGCCCGGCTGCGCGAATCTGGCCCTCTTGCAAGGCCTGAATCAGTGCCGCTTCGTCCACCACCTTGCCCCGGGAGATATTGATAAAGATGCTCTCGGGGCGCATCAGGGCAAATTGCTCTGCGCCGATCAAACCTTCGGTTTGCGCGGTCAGGGGCAGGGTCAGGCAGATAAAGTCGGCTTGCTGCAACAGTTCATCGAGGCTGCGGTACTGCGCGTTGAACCGTGCCTCTACTGCAGGTTTTGGCGAATTGCTGTGGTAGATCACCGGCATGCCGAAGCCAAAGTGGCCGCGCTGGGCCAGGGCTTCGCCGATGCGGCCCATGCCAATGATGCCCAGGGTTTTGCCATGCACGTCGGTGCCGAACTGCTCGGGGCCGACGTTTTTTTGCCACTGGCCATTGCGCACCAGGTTGGCCAGCTCCACCACGCGCCGGGCGCTGGCCAGAATCAGCGCGAAACCGGTGTCGGCCGTGGTTTCGGTGAGCACGTCGGGGGTGTTGGTGAGCAGGACTTTGCGCTCGGTCAGATAGTCGATGTCGTAGTTATCAACCCCCACCGAAACGCTGGCCACGGCCTCCAGTGCCGGTGCCAGATCCAGCAGCTGCGCATCCAGCCTGAGGCTGGCCCCCAGCAATCCCTGGGCCTGGGGCAGGGCCGCCCGCAGTTGCTCCAAGCCCTGGGCATCAAGGCGCTTGATCAGGGTGACATTGACCTGATCTTCCAGGCGTTGCATCAGGGGCGCGGACAGTTCTTTGTACAGCACGACATTCTTTTTCAAGGTATTCACCGACGTTGAAATCAAGAGTGGGCCAGACCCTGCGTAGCCAATTGCTTGGGCGCAGGGGTGTCATTGACCGTGGGTTTGAGCATCAGGGTCAGCAGCACGGAAATCATCAGCGCGCCGCTCATCAACAGGAAGGAAGCTCCCGGTGAACCGGTCTCGCTGTTCAGGTATCCGACCAGATAGGAGCCGGCAAACGAACCCAGGGCCCCCATGCTGTTAATCAGCGCCATGGCGCCCCCGGCCACGTTGGACGGCAGTATTTCCGGGATGATGGCGAAAAACGGACCGTAGGGTGCATACATGCAGGCACCGGCAATCACCAGCAGGCTGTAGGACCACCAGAAGTGTTCCGCACCCAGCACGTAGGAGCCGTAGAAGGCGATGGAGGCGATCAGCAGCGGCGGCCAGACGAAGCGTTTGCGTTTTTGCAGTTTGTCCGAGCCCCACGACACCACGAGCATCGCGATCACTGCAGCCAGATAGGGCAGGGCCGAGAGCCAGCCGGCCTCGATCATGTCCATCTGCGCGCCGTGTTTGAGAATCGACGGCAGCCACAGGACAAAACCGTACACCCCGATGCTCCAGCAGAAGAACTGCAAGGACAGCAGGATCACTTTTGGCGAGCGGAAGGCCGCAGCGTAGTTTTTTACCGGTTTCATTCCGACCTGTTCGGCATCCAGCGCGCTTTGCAGGTCGTGTTTCTCTTGAGTGCTGAGCCATTTGGCTTCGCTTGGACGGTCATCGGCCAGGCGCCACCAGATAAACGCCCAGAGCACAGCAGGCAGGCCCTCGACGATAAACATCCAGCGCCAGCTGTAATGCTGCACCAGGTAGCCCGAGACCACCGACATCCAGAGCATGGTGACCGGGTTGCCGAGAATCAGGAAGGTGTTGGCGCGCGAGCGTTCGGCACGGGTGAACCAGTGGCACAGGTACACCAGCATTGCCGGCATGACTGCGGCTTCAACCACTCCGAGCATGAAGCGAATGGCAATCAGGTTGTAGGCGTTGGACACGACGCCGGTCAGGGTCGCCAGGCTGCCCCAGAGGATCAGGCTGACGAATATCAGTTTCTTGACGCTGTTTTTCTGCGCATAAATCGCCCCCGGGACCTGGAAGAAGAAATACCCGAGGAAGAACAAAGCGCCGAGCAACGACGACAGCCCGGGAGTGATGTTGAGGTCTTCGGCCATGCCGGAGGCCGCAGCAAACCCGTAGTTAGCCCGGTCCAGGTAGGCCAGGCTGTAGGTGATAAATACGATCGGCATGATGTACCACCAACGACGGGCGGCGAGTTTTAACGAGTGCATGGTGGTGCTCCTGAGCTTGTTTTTTTTGTCGCAGCAGGTAACGGGTGCAGCAAAATCACGGTGTTTATTCGGGCGCAGTCTGCGCGTTGTGGTGCGTCAGTTCGGCCCGGGTCGGTAGCCCTTCCATATCGCCACGGCTTTGCACGGCACGGCTGCCAACCCAGTTGCCACGCTGCACGGCTTCGGCAAAGTCGAGGTTTTCCAGCAAGGCACTGATGACGCCCACAGCAAAGCCATCGCCGGCGCCAACGGTGTCGATCACCTGGGCAACCGGTACGGCGGGCACGAATTGTTCAAGCTCGGCGGTGCGCCAGTAAGCGCCCTTGGCTCCCAGCTTGATGATCACCGCTTCTGCTCCTTGGTCGAGGTAGAACGCAGCGATGTCGCCCGGATCGTCGTAGCCAGTCAGTAACCGGCCCTCGCTCAGCCCTGGCAGTACCCAGTCGGCGTGGGCGGCGAGGGCGTTGATGTCGCGAATCATTTGCTGCTCGCTGGCCCATAGCGACGGTCGCAGGTTGGGATCGAACGACACGCTGTTACCGGCTTTGCGCATGGACTTCATCAGCTCAAAGGACAATTCATTGCAGCTGGCCGAGAGGGCTGGAGGAATGCCGGTGGCGTGCAAATGGCGGGCATCGAGCAATTGCGGGGTAATGGCGTCGAGGCCCAGATGACTGGCGGCCGAACCGCGGCGGAAATACTCCACTTGCGGATCGCTGCCGTCATCTACCCGTGACTTGAGTTGAAAACCGGTGGGGTGCTGCGGGTCGATGGCCACGTGCTGGCAGTCCAGCCCTTCGGCTTGCAGGGTGTTGCGCACGAAACGGCCGAGGGAATCGTTGCCTACGCGACTCAGCCATTTAACATTGAAACCCAGGCGTGCCAGGCCGATGGCGACGTTGCTGTCGGCCCCGGCAATACGTTTGTGAAACAGCTCGACCTGGTCCAGATCGCCGCAGTGTTCAGCCACCCACATGGCCATGGTTTCGCCAAACGACAACACATCAAACTTAGACATGGCTCAGCTCCTGTTGCTGTTGGCTCAGTTTGGCCAGTACCGCGACATGCTCTTTGGTCAGCCGGTCGAGGTCGCTGCCCTGCAGCGGATATTCGACGGCGCGGGTCAGGCCATGGGGCATGTGGGTCATCAGTTGCTGCCACATTTGCAGGTCGGTGGCGGTTGGCGCTATGGCAATCAGCTTGCCGTCCGGGCGCCGGGCCACGCCTTTGCAGTGCAGGTAGCTGACGTAACGGCCGAGCAGGCGGGCGGCGGTGCCGGCTGACTGGTCCTGCCACTGCCAGTTACCAATGTCGAAGGTCATGCTGATCGGGGCCTGCTGTTGATCGACCTTGTCGAAGAAACGCTGCATCGGCTCGATCCGCCCGCCCTGGGACGTCTGGTCGTTTTCTACCAGCAATTTCACGGACTGTTGGTTCAGGCAGGCAGCCAGGTTTTGCAGATCGCAGTGTTCGGTGAAATAGCCCAGTGAGACTTTCAGCCATTTCGCACCGAAGGCATGGGCCCGCTGCAGGGTGGCGATCAATTGTGGATTGGGGCGCGACTGCCCGGCTTCCCACAGCTCCATTGGCGAAGAGAACACGCACTCAAGTCCGTGCTGCTGCACGGCCTGGCTGAAGGCTACCGGGTCTTCGCCGGTGAGCAATTCTTCCCGCAGCTCGATGCGGGTTGCACCGGCATTGGCCAGTACCTCGATGAAGCTGTGTTGTCCGCGCTGGCGAACCAGGTCGGCGCCGTAGCTCGACAGGCTGATGGATACGGGAAATGTGGTCATTGTCATTAATCTCTGAAACCGGTTTCATTTTGTTGTTAGGAAGTGCCGCAGGCTTAAACAGGCAACCGGCGGCAATAAAGCGTCAGGTAGCAGGGCGTTGAGTGGAGCCGCGCTTGATCAGGCTTGCAGCAAAATCCAGGACCCGGGCGGGTGCCTTGTCGCCCTTGAGGCGTCTGAGCAGGCAGTCAAAAGCGCTGGCGCCAATCTGTTGGGTGGGTTGGGCGAGGGCTGTGATACCGCTGCCGACCAGAGGGAACCATTCCAGGTCATCCAGGGCGATCAGGCCGGCATCCTCGAACAAGCGACAGTTCAGCTCGCGCAAGATATGGGTGCAGGCCAGCGCGGCCACGCCATTGGCACAAAACAGTGCCTTGGGGCCGTTGCCGGGGGTTTGCAGGAAAGACTGGATGTCGGCCCGCAGTTGCGTACCGGTTTGCACCACGGCACCACGCAGTGCCGGGCGTGCGGCCAGTTGCGTGGTGAAGCTGTGAATGCGCTCGATCCGTGAGCTGGTGCCATCAACGGGCTCGCTGACCAGCAACAGATCGCGGTAGCCCTGTTGCTCAAGGTGATCAAGGGCAATGCGCACGGCATGGGCGTTATCGAGGCCGACCAGATCGGTTTGCAGTTGCTCGACCTTGCGATCGATCAGGACGATGGGCATTTCCTGATGCAACTGTTGCAGGGCCACAGGATCATGGCCGAGGGTGTTAAGGATCAGGCCTTCGATATTGTAAGAGCGCAGGGCAGCGAGATGCTGGCGCTCCTGTTCATCGTTGCGGTCGGTGTTGCACACCACCAGGTTGTAACCGTGCTGCCGGCAGGCGGTTTCGACCCCATGCATTACTGCAATCGAGTAGGGGTTGCGGATATCGGCCACCAGCATGCCGATCAGCCGGGTGCGTCCGCGTTTCAAGCCGCGGGCCATTTGATTGGGCCGGTAGCCCAGCTCGTTGATTGCCCGTTCGATACGCTGGCTGATAGCTTCGGACAGCAAGGCGCGGTCTTCGCCGATAAAACGCGACACGCTGGCCTTGGATACACCGGCAAGTCGGGCAACATCAAGCATGGTCACGCGGGTGCGCTGGGCGGCAGAAAAACTGTTCACGGCCTGAAACCTTTTATTTGAGTTATCGCAGGCGATTTCGCGTGAGGGCGCTGAAACCGGTTTCAGGAAAACTCAAATCACCGGTTCGAGTCAAGTGCCGTTTGTAATATCGGTGCCCTGGACCAGGGTTACAGGGAGCGATTTTGCCTCGCGATGCAGGCGACGGGGGCATACCTGCAGGATCGTGGTGATGCCATCGCGGGCAAGCCCGCTCCCACAGTGCTGGGGTGTGGGTGTGGGGTGTCTGCTGTAGGAGCGAGCTTGCCTCGCGATGCAGGCGACGGGGCATACCTGCAGGATCGCGCTGATGCCATCGCGGGCAAGCCCGCTCCCACAGTGGCGGGGTGTGGGTGTGGGGTGTCTGCTGTAGGAGCGAGCTTGCCTCGCGATGCAGGCGACGGGGTATACCTGCAGGATCGCGCTGATGCCATCGCGGGCAAGCCCGCTCCCACAGTGGCGGGGTGTGGGTGTGGAATGTCTGTTGTAGGAGCGAGCTTGCCTCGCGATACAGGCGACGGGGCATACCTGCAGGATCGCGCTGATGCCATCGCGGGCAAGCCCGCTCCCACAAGGGTGGAATGTGAGGTGTGGGGTGCCTGCTGTATTTTGGTTAATTAAAAACCCTATATAAAGACGAACTGGCGACAGGTTTATTTAAATAAAAAAGTGCTGACCGGTCAGTCATGTTGCAAAAGGCCATTATCGATAAAATCGCTATTGTTATTCCTCAAGTGAATATGATGATTCTAATATTCGATGACTGAAAAAAATATTTCCCGGGGTGTTCAATGTTTGCTGTTGTTTATCCGGCTCTGGAGTTTCGATGGCAAAAAAACACTGGACTAAATATTTCGACTTGTGTCAGTTTCGCCCGGCCATAAACGGCGAGTGATAGTACGATCTCGCCATGGGGTCGTCGTGGTCTGTCAAAATTTTCTACTGTTAAACAAGGAAGTGTTTACATGTCGAAACTTAAAGAGAAAGCGTTACTGTCGGTTGGCCAGAGTCAGGCCGCAATCAGCAGCAGTTCCGCTTTTACCCAGATTGATAACTTCAGTCACTTCTATGACCGCGGCGATCATCTGGTCAACGGCAAGCCTTCGTTGACCACCGATCAGGCGGCTGATCAGTTGACGCGTTCCGGTGCCAGTTGGCATGACCTTAACGGCGACGGTGTGATCAACCTCAGCTACAGCTTCCTCACGGCGCCACCAGTGGGCTATGCCACCCGTGGCCTGGGCACGTTCGGCCAATTCTCGGCGCTGCAAAAGGAACAGGCCAAGCTGTCGCTGGAATCCTGGGCCGACGTAGCCAAAGTGACCTTCACCGAAGGGCCGGCTGCCCGTGGCGATGACGGCCATATGACCTTTGCCAATTTCAGTGCCAGCAATGGCGGCGCGGCCTTTGCCTACCTGCCAAACAGCGCCCGCAAAGGCGAGTCGTGGTATCTGATCAACAAGGACTATGAGGTCAACAAGACACCGGGCGAGGGCAACTACGGCCGTCAAACCCTGACCCATGAAATCGGGCACACCCTGGGGTTGTCGCACCCGGGTGACTACAACGCGGGTAATGGCAACCCCACCTATCGCGATGCGGTCTATGGCGAAGACACCCGTGCCTACAGCGTGATGAGCTACTGGAGTGAAAGTAAAACCGGTCAGCACTTCACCAACAGCGGTGAAGGTGCCTACGCATCAGCACCGCAGATGGATGATATTGCAGCCATCCAGAAGCTGTACGGTGCCAACCTGCAAACCCGTGCCGAGGACACCGTCTATGGCTTCAACTCCACGGCGGACCGTGATCACTACAGCGCAACTTCAGCCAGCGACAAGCTGATTTTCTCGGTGTGGGATGGCGGCGGCAACGACACCCTGGACTTCTCGGGTTTCAGCCAGAACCAGAAGATCAACCTCACTGCCGGTTCGTTCTCCGACGTCGGTGGCATGACCGGTAACGTCTCGATTGCCCAGGGCGTAATTATCGAAAACGCCATTGGCGGCGCGGGCAACGACCTGTTGATCGGTAACAGCGCCGATAACGTGCTCAAGGGCGGTGCCGGTAACGACATCATCTACGGCGCCGGTGGTGCCGACACCTTGTGGGGCGGCACAGGGGCCGATGTGTTTGTGTTCGCAGCGGTGTCAGACTCAGCGCCGCAGGCAGCCGATATCATCATGGACTTCCAGTCCGGTATCGACAAAATTGACGTCTCGGCCATCAGCAACCTGGCCGCTCTGAATTTTGTCGATACCTTCACCGGCCATGCCGGTGAAGCGATCGTCAGCTACGACCAGGCCAGTAATCTGGGGCACTTTGCCGTCGACTTCAGCGGTCACGCTGTGGCCGATTTCCTGGTGAACACCGTGGGCCAAATGGCAACGTACGACATCGTCGTTTAAGTCAGCCGCTGGATGGGCAGCGCGCAAGCGCTGCCTTTTGCCTGGAATTCACACCCATGCACAACACGCGAAGAGCATTCAGGTTTTTCAAGGCAACGGGCTATGTCGCCGCATTGCTGACCTTCACCATAGAGAGCGCCATGGCCAATTCCCTGTTGTTACTGAGCCCCGCGCAACTGGCGGGCAGCTGGACCTTTTACCCCCAGGATGACGCCACACAGGCCTGTCAGGTGCAACTGGTTGCCGACAAAACCTTCAGCCCTGAAATCAAATGTCTTGAAGTCTGGCTGGGGCAAGCGCCCGCGAGCTGGTCTGCGACCCCGGACGGGATATTTCTGATGGGCAAGGACGGCACGGATCTGGTGCATATGGATCGTATTGAACCCGGTCTTTATGAAGCGCAACTGGCGGGGAGCAAAGTTCTGATGATGAAACGGTTGCCTGAATAAACCGGGCGCAAGCATTTATTTAAAATCGTAAAGCGCTGCGTGGGCAGATCAGTGGCTGGTTTAATCTGCGTAGCAGTTTTACGTGTTTGGGTACTACCTGATTTATTCATCAAGGAAGATGCATGAAGCGGCTGAACAATACGCCTGTCGCACCGTTAATACATGCGCTGGCTGACTATAAAAGTATTTTGATCAGCGTCGGCTGTTTCACGGCCTTGATCAATATATTGATGCTGGTGCCCTCCATTTATATGTTGCAGGTGTATGACCGGGTTTTGTCTTCGCAAAACACCACGACACTGGCCATGTTGTCATTAATGGTCGTGGGTTTTTTTATCTTTATCGGGATGCTTGAAACGGTCCGTAGTTTTATTGTTATCCGCATCGGTAGTCAGTTGGAGCGCCGCTTCAACCAACAGGTGTACCGGGCGGCATTCGAGCGCAACCTGCTCAACGGTCAGGCCCAGGCCGGCCAGGCGCTGGGTGATCTGACCCTGATTCGTCAATTTGTCACTGGCCCTGCGCTGTTTGCGTTCTTCGATGCGCCGTGGTTTCCGATTTATCTGTTTGTGATCTATGGGTTCAATCTCTGGCTTGGGGTGCTGGCCACGGCCGGTGCCGTGCTGTTAATTGGCCTGGCGTGCATCAACGAACTCATGACCCGCCAGTCCCTGGCCCGGGCCAGCGTCTACTCCCAGCAATCCAGCCAACTGGCCAGCAGCCATCTGCACAACGCCGAGACCATTCAGGCAATGGGCATGCTGAGTGTGTTGCGCAAGCGCTGGTTCAACCTGCATTCGCGGTTTCTGGCTGAACAGAACAAGGCCAGTGACACCGGGGCCGTGATCGGCTCCATCAGCAAAACCTTGCGTTTATGCCTGCAATCGCTGGTGCTCGGCCTGGGCGCCTGGCTGGTGATTGAGGGCCAGATGAGCGCCGGGATGATGATTGCCGGTTCCATCCTGATGGGCCGGGTATTGAGCCCCATCGATCAGTTGATTGGCGTGTGGAAACAATGGAGTTCGGCACGACTTGCCTACCAGCGACTCGACAGCCTGCTTGGCCAGCATCCGGTCACCCAGGACAACATGACATTGCCTGTGCCCAAGGGGCAGGTGAGCTTCGAGCAGGTCAGTGCCGCGCCGCCGGGCAAGCGGCTGGCGACCTTGCAGCAGGTCAGTTTCAGCCTCAACCCCGGGGAAGTGCTGGGCGTGCTGGGAGCTTCCGGTTCCGGCAAGTCGACGCTGGCCCGGGTGCTGGTGGGTGTATGGCCAACGCTGGCCGGCACCGTGCGCCTGGACGCTGCCGATATCCATCAGTGGAATCGCGACCAGCTCGGCCCCCACCTCGGTTATTTGCCCCAGGACATCGAGCTGTTCAGTGGCAGCATTGCCGAAAACATCGCGCGTTTCCGCGAGGCCGATGCGCAGCTAGTGGTTGAAGCGGCGCGCCAGGCCGGGGTGCACGAAATGATCCTGCGCCTGCCCCAGGGGTACGACACGCTGCTGGGGGATGCAGGCAGTGGTCTGTCCGGCGGTCAGAAACAACGGGTGGCGCTGGCCCGGGCCTTGTATGGCAGCCCCTGCCTGGTGGTGCTGGATGAGCCCAATTCCAATCTCGATACGGTGGGCGATGCAGCGCTGAGCCGTGCCATTGCCCAACTCAAGGCTGACGGGCGCACGGTGGTGCTGGTGACCCATCGTTCCTCATCGTTGGCCCAGACCGACAAATTGCTGGTCCTCAATGAAGGCCGAACCCAGGCGTTCGGGCCCACGGCCGAGGTGCTCAAGGCATTGGCCGGTGCCCAGAAACCTACCAGCCTAAACCGCCAGAGTGCAGGCGCATGAGCAAGGACGCTCCGATCATGAGTGATAACCATCAGCCAGCACGGGGTGCAGGCTTTTACGTACGAATGGGCTGGGTCCTGACCATCGTCGGTGCGGGCAGTTTCTTTCTGTGGGCCAGCCTGGCGCCGCTGGACGAGGGGCTTGCAGTGCAAGGCACGGTGGTGGTGTCGGGCAAGCGCAAGGCCGTGCAGTCATTGGGGGCCGGGGTGGTGACTCAGATTCTGGTGCACGAAGGGCAGGCGGTGCATCAGGGGCAACCGTTGTTTCAACTGGACCCCACCCAGGTCGAGGCCGATGTGCAATCGCTGCGCGCGCAATACCGCATGGCCCGGGCCAGCGTGGCCCGCTGGCAAAGCGAGCGTGACAACTTGCAGCGGGTAAATTTCGGCCCCGAGTTGAGTCTCGATCCCGACCCGCGACTGGCCCTGGTGCTAGAAGGTCAGCAGCAATTGTTCAGCAGCCGTCGGGAGGCCTTTGCCCGCGAGCAGGCGGGGCTCAAGGCCAGCATTGAAGGGGCTACGCAGCAGCTGTCGGGCATGCGCCGGGCACGGGGAGATCAATTGGCCCAGGCCGACTCCTTGCGTCAGCAGTTGAGCAATCTGCGACCGCTGGCAGAAAACGGCTACATCCCGCGTAACCGCTTGCTGGAGTACGAACGGCAGCTGTCGCAGATTCAGCAGGATCTTGCGCAAAACAGCGGCGAAAGCGGACGCATCGAGCAGGGCATTCTGGAATCACGGCTCAAACTGGCGCAGCACATTGATGAGTACCAGAAGGAGGTCCGCAGCCAGTTGGCCGATGCCCGGCTCAAAAGTCTGACCCTGGAGCAGCAACTGGCGTCGGCCAGCTTTGATCTGCAACACAGTGAAATCACCGCACCGGCGGATGGCATTGCGGTCAACCTTGGGGTGCATACCGAGGGCGCCGTGGTGCGGGCAGGGGAAACCTTGCTGGAAATTGTGCCCCAGGACGCACGTCTGGAGGTGGAAGGGCGTCTGCCGGTGAACCTGGTGGACCGGGTGGGTAGCGCACTGGCGGTGGACATTCTGTTTACCGCATTCAATCAGAGCACTACGCCGCGGGTATCGGGTGAAGTCAGCCTGGTGTCGGCCGACCAGATGCTCGACGAGAAAACCGGCATGCCGTACTACGTGCTGCGCAGTACGGTCAGTGACCAGGCGCTGGAAAAGCTCAACGGACTGGTGATCAAACCCGGGATGCCGGCCGAGATGTTTGTGCGCACCGGCGAACGCTCGCTGCTCAACTACTTGTTCAAACCGCTGCTGGATCGCGCAGGTTCTGCGTTGACTGAGCGATAGGATGCTGCGACCGATGAAAACAGTTTTTAAAGTGAGCCTGGCTGCTGCGCTGTGGTTAAGCCTGGGTGCCAGCGCCCAGGCGATGGGACCTTTTGAGGTATACGAACAGGCGCTGCGCAATGATCCGACCTTTCTCGGGGCCATGAAGGAGCGCGACGCGGGGCTGGAAAACCGGGTTATTGGCCGCGCCGGCCTGCTACCCAGGTTGTCCTATAGCTACAACAAGGGGCGCAACAACTCCCAGGCCACTTATTTGAACGAACGCGGTAACACCCATGAGGACCGCAACTACAACAGCTATGGCTCGACCTTTATGGTGCAGCAGCCACTGATCGACTACGAGGCCTACGCCAACTACCGCAAAGGTGTGGCCCAGGCCCTGTTTGCCGATGAAAGTTTTCGCAGCAAGAGTCAGGAGTTGTTGGTGCGTGTGCTGACGCACTACACCCAGGCCCTGTTTGCCCAGGATCAGATCGATATCGCCCGCGCCAAGAAAAAAGCCTACGAACAGCAGTTCCGGCAAAACCAGCAGATGTTTCAACAGGGCGAGGGCACCCGCACCGATATCCTTGAAGCCGAGTCGCGCTACGAACTGGCCACGGCCGAGGAGATCCAGGCCATTGATGAGCAGGACGCCGCCTTGCGCGAGCTGGGGGCGTTGATTGGCACTGAGTCGGTGAGCATCGAGCAGTTGCAGCCGCTGGCGGCGGCCTTCAACCCGTTACCGCTGGAGCCGGCCAACTTCGCCACCTGGCATGCCATGGCCCTGGCCAACAACCCGGAGCTGGCGTCGCAACGCGAGGCACTGGAGGTGGCGCGCTATGAGGTCGAGCGCAACCGCGCCGGCCATCTGCCCAAACTCAATGCCTATGCCAGCGTGCGCAAGATGGAGTCCGACAGCGGTAACACCTATAACCAGCGCTATGACACCAACACCATCGGCATTGAAGTCAGCCTGCCGCTCTATTCAGGGGGCGGGGTGTCGGCGTCGGTGCGTCAGGCCGGCAGCAATCTGGCCCGGGTGGAATATGAACTGGAAGGTAAAACCCGGGAAACCCTGATCGAACTGAGGCGCCAGTTCAACGCCTGTCTGTCGGGGGGGAACAAGTTGCGTGCCTATCAAAAAGCCCTGACCTCGGCGCAAGCGCTGGTGGTCTCTACCCGGCAAAGCATTCTGGGGGGCGAGCGGGTCAATCTTGATGCCTTGAACGCCGAGCAACAGCTCTACACCACGCGCCGGGATCTGGCACAAACCCGCTACGACTATTTATTGGCGTGGACCAAATTGCACTTTTACGCCGGCACGCTGGGCGAGCAGGATCTGGCACGGGTCGATGAGGCCTTTGTGCGTCCGTTTGATTAATCAGGAGAGTAAAACCATGGCAGTTTTTGACTACAAGGATGTAGGGTCAAACGTGTCTGCGGCACTGTTTAAAGATGCATTGGCGATCACGCTTTATAGCTACCACAACCTCGATAATGGCTTTGCCGTGGGCTACCAGAAAAATGGCATGGGTACCGGTCTGCCGGCCACCCTGGTCAAGGCCGTGCTCGGCGGCGTGGATTCACAGGGGGTGGTGCCGGGTATCCCGTGGAACCCGGACTCGGAAAAACTGGCCCGGGAAGCGGTGGAAAAAGCCGGCTGGAGCCCCATTAGCGCGCAGCAGCTGGGTTATGCAGGCAAAGTCGATCAGCGCGGGACATTTTTCGGTGAAAAGCCGGGCTATGACAGCGCCCAAGTGGAGATCCTCGGCAAGTACGACGCCGATGGGCAACTGACCGCTATCGGTATCGGTTTTCGCGGCACCAGCGGGCCACGGGAATCCTTGATTAGTGATTCCATCGGTGATGCCATCAGTGATTTGCTGGCCGCCATCGGGCCTGCCGATTACGCCAAAAATTACACCGGCAACGCCTTTGACAGCTTATTGGGCAAGGTCGCGGCCTTTGCCGGCAGCCACGGCCTGGCAGGCAAGGATGTGCTGGTCAGCGGCCATAGCCTGGGCGGGCTGGCCGTCAATAGCCTGGCTGACTTGAGTGGCGATCATTGGTCAGGGTTTTATCGTGATGCCAGCTACATTGCCTTTGCCTCGCCGACGCAAAGTACCGTTACCTCCAATGTGCTGAATATCGGCTATGAGAACGATCCGGTGTTCCGCGCCCTCAACGGGTCGGACTTCAGCCTGTCATCCCTGGGAGTGCATGACGCCAATCAAGCGTCTGCCACCAACAACATTGTGAGTTTCAACGATCACTACGCATCTGTGGCGTGGAACCTGATGCCGTTTTCCATCGCCAATGTCTCGACCTGGGTCACTCACTTGCCCAGCGGCTACGAAAGTGGGATGAACCGTATTCTTGATTCGGCCTTCTATGACCTGACGCACAAGGACTCGACCATCGTGGTGGCCAACCTGTCCAACCCGGCGCGGGAAAATAACTGGGTCCAGGATCTGAACCGCAACGCCGAGAAGCACACGGGCACTACCTTGATCATCGGCAGTGAGGGTAACGACCTGATCCAGGGCGGGCGCGGCAATGACTTTCTCGAAGGTCGCGATGGCAATGACAGCTTTCGCGACAGCGGTGGTTACAACATCATTCTGGGGGGCAAGGGGGTCAATACTCTGGACCTGCAGCAGTCCCTGAACCGGGTAGATGTAGTCAATGACGGACAGGGCACTTTGTATGTGCGCGACAACCATGGCGGTATCACCCTTGCCCGGGATATCAGCCTGTTAGTCAGCGATGAGCCCGGCTGGCTGGGGCTGAGCAAGGCGGTCAGCCATCGGGTTGCCGATGACGGTCTATGGGCCGGCAATAGCCGCACGGACTACACCCATTCGGTGAACGCAGGGCCGGGCGACAGCACCCTCAAGGCCGGTGATCACGGTGACTGGCTGCTGGGTCAGGGCGGCAACGATCATTTGCTTGGATCGGCGGGTAATGATGTGTTTATCGGTGGCGCTGGTGATGACCTGCTGGAATCGGTGGGTGGTAGCAATACCTTTGTCTTCAGCGGGCATTTCGGCAACGACACCTTGCTGGGCTATCAGCCCGCCGACCGCCTGGTTTTCCTGGGCGTGGAGGGTGGCCATGAGGCCGATTACCGGGCCCATGCCAGTGTGTCCGGGAATGACACCGTGCTGAGTTTTGGCAGTGACTCGGTGACTCTGGTTGGTGTGGGACTGGCCTCGCTGGTGGGTAGCGATATCGTTATCGCCTAGGGCCGAGCCTGCTTCCGGCGGTAGCCGCAGCCATAGAAAGCCGTGATACAGCACATGGATATGTGTGCGGTATTCCAGTTGCTTGAACCAGGTACATATCCGTTCTATGTATCACGGCTTTTTACGGGTTTCGCCCTTACGGCGAGGCACTTTTGGCAAACGCCCCAAAAGTACCCAAAAGGTCTGTGCCCTACCATACGGCCGAGCTCGCCTAGGCTCGCCCGGTACCCTCACTCCGGCGCTGTTGTGGGGGCACGCCGTGACGGGCCATCCATGGCCCGGCACGGCTGGCTCGGCGTCCTGCCTCGCCACCCCCACAACAGCACCTGCGTTCGGCCTCCTGTGATGGGCATCCGTGTCGTTCCGACTATCCAGTGGCGGGAGGGGCATCGTTTTTAAAAGCAAAAAGCAAAACAGCGCCTACAAGGTCGTTTTTGATCTGCTTTTGATTTGTTTTTGATCTTGATCTACTGGCCCCTTCGGGAGGCTGAGAGGAGGTTCTGCGTAGTGGTCCTCCCGGCATGGATGCCGGGAGAGCCGTGTTGGGCCATGGATGGCCCGTCACGGCGTGGCCACGGAGC
>NZ_SCFG01000035.1:0-36119 GCF_022496645.1 Pseudomonas sp. TMW22089 | reverse complement strand
GTGCAATTGTTCAGCTGTATGCCAATGGTCGCGAAGTCGGTCGCACCCAGGCCGACAGCAACGGCAACTGGAGCATCACCACTTCCGCTCTGGAAAACGGCCAGCAGGTGCTGAAAGTAGCCTCCGAAGGCCAGTTCAGCGACGGTTTCACCATCAATGTCAAGGCTTTCACAACCCCTCCACTGAGCATTCAGAGCGTCTACGACAATCAGGGTTCGTCAGGCCTGGTGGGCGAGGGCGCCATCACCGACGACAACACTCCGACGGTCTCGGGTAATGCGCGGCCGGGTGCAATTGTTCAGCTGTATGCCAACGGTCGCGAAGTCGGTCGCACCCAGGCCGACAGCAACGGCAACTGGAGCATCACCACTTCCGCTCTGGAAAACGGCCAGCAGGTGCTGAAAGTAGCCTCCGAGGGCCAGTTCAGCGACAGCTACATAATTGATGTTCAGGTGCCGGCCGAAGTGGGTGAGCCGATCCGGCCTGCCATCGAATATGTATATGACGATTTCGGCAGTGATGTCGGGCAACGCTACAGTGGCGATACGATTGACGATCGTTCGCCCGTGCTGGCCGGTACAGCAGGCCCGCACGCAATCGTTCAGATCTACTCCAATGGCCAACTGATCCATACCCTGCAGGCCAACGATACAGGGTACTGGGGTTTCACAGCCTGGCTGCCATATGGGGAGCATACGCTCACGGCGGTGGTCGGCGGTGTCAGCAGTGAGCCGTTCGACCTCACTATCGTTGACCCGTTGCAAGAGCCCGTAGCGGACGAATACAGCCACGCGCTGTCACTCGACAATGTATTGGCCGATAGCCACCTCGATGTGTTTGGCGAAACCGTTGCGCCTGTGGCTGAGCTGGATCCCGTGCAGACCCTGAGGCTGATGGACGCCTTTCTTTCCGAAGCCGGGCATGCGCCGTCTGGCAACGTCGCGGGCTTCACTTGCATGGCTTTTACACCGGAGCTGTTACTACCTGTTGAGGAGTTGCTGCAACCGCCGCTGTGATGGTTCTCGCCTGAAAACATGCTGCAGGTCGGCCGGTCTTTGAACACCGACTCAGTTGTATAAGCGGGAATTCCGCGATGCCGGTAGCCGGTATCGCGGTTTTTTTGCCTTGCGTTTCTCCAGGCTCGACTGCCAACCGTCCAGGCTGCTCAGCGGCAGGGTTCAGCGTTTGTTTAACCGCAGTCAGCATGTCTTCAAAGCATATCGAACTCTATTCCCAATGGACCCAAGGTCCCCGCAAGCGATCGCCCTACTGCTGCGGGTGATCGTCCAATACCAATTTCGCCGTATGGCGAACCCTCTTCAGGAAGCATGTGATGGCCACAGACATGCCTGTCAATTCAAGCATGGAGGCTCGGGCAGTGCCTGAGCCTTCGACCACTATCGAGGATTCGCTCTTGCAGAGCGTGTCATGGATTTGTGACCACTATGGTTTGGGCAAGTCGCCCCAGGCTCTCACCGCCGGCTTGCCCAAGGGCAGCTTGCTCTCGCCATCGCTGGCCTTGGCAGCGCTGGCCAATGCCGGTTTCACGGCTGGTCTGGTGGACCGGCGCCTGTATGCCCTGCCAAAGCAGTTGATGCCAATGATCCTGCTGCGCAAGGAGCAGGGTGCCTGCATTTTGCTGGATCGACGGATTGATACCGATAGCGAAAAAAAATCCCGTTACCGCTACCAGCTGGTCTTGCCGGAGCTGGGCAATGAGCCTGTCGAACTCGGCCAGGCAGAGATGGACGCGATGTATGCCGGTCATGCCGTTCTGGTCAAGCCAACCGCCAGGATCGATACCCGCGCCGGCGATCAAACGCCTCGGCCTGCCGGCCACTGGCTGTTCAACACCCTGTGGCGCTATCGCCGCTACTACCGCAGTGCAGCCATCGGCGCGGTACTGGTGAACGTGCTGGCGCTGGCCAGCATCTTTTTCACCATGAACGTCTATGACCGGGTGGTGCCCAACCAGGCTTTTATCACCTTGTGGTCGCTGGGCATCGGTGTGGCGATCGCGATGATCTTTGAGGCCATTGCACGCTATGTGCGGGCCTACCTGCTGGATGTCGCTGGTAAAAAGGCGGATCTGGTGCTGGGCAGCATGTTGTTTCGCCAAGCGTTGTCGGTGCAGATGGAGCATAAACCGGCGTCATCCGGCTCGTTTGCCAACCAGTTGCGTGAATTTGAGTCGGTGCGTGATTTTGCAACCTCGGCAACCCTGGCAACTATTTCTGATTTGCCATTCGTGTTGCTGTTCGTAGCGGTGATTTTCGCCATCGGGGGCCAATTGGGCTGGATTCCGGTGATGCTGATTCCATTGATTCTGATCATCAGCATTGCCATTCAATGGCCGCTCGCACGCACCATGAAAGAAAACCTGCGGGAGTCGTCGCTCAAGCAAGGCGTGCTGATCGAGTCGGTAGAAGGTCTGGAAACCCTGAAAGCCGTGGGCGGTGAAGCCTACATGCAGCGGCGCTGGGAGCACTTCAGTGCACTGGCGGCCAATACCTCGCTTAAATCGCGCCAGATGAACAACTCGGCCACTGGCATGGTCGCGTTTTTCCAGCAGTTTCAAACCGTGGTGCTGATCATCACCGGGGTTTACCTGATTGATGCCGGTGACCTGAGTATGGGGGCGTTGATTGCTACCGTGATGCTGGCTGGTCGCGCGACTGCACCGCTGGGTCAGGTAGTAGGGCTGGCCATACGTTTTCAGCAGGCCAAGGCGGCCATGCAGTCGCTTAATCGATTGATGGACATGCCCGTGGATCGCGCCCCCGGGACCGAGTACCTGGCCAAGCCGCACCTCACTGGCCAGTTGACTCTCAAAGGTGTTGGTTTCTCTTATCCGGCGCCGCCGATGCAACCTAACCCGCCGATACTCCAAGGCATCAACCTGAAGATCCGGGCCGGTGAGCGTGTGGCAATTCTGGGCCGCATCGGCAGCGGTAAATCGACGCTGTTGCGGATCATGGCGCGCCTTTATCAACCGGTCAGCGGGCAAATGTTCAGTGATGGTCTGGACGTCAGCCAGATCGACCCGGCCGACTGGCGCCAAGCGGTAGGCTACGTGGGGCAAGACGCCCGATTGTTCTATGGCACCTTGCGTGAAAACGTGATGATCGGCCGTCCCCAGGCCAGCGCTGAAGAGTTTCTTCGAGTGTTGCGCCTGACCGGCCTGGACCATGTTGCATCCAGGCATCCCAGCGGTATCAACCTGCCGATCGGCGAGATGGGCGAAGGCCTTTCCGGCGGGCAGCGCCAGCTGGTTTCGCTGGCACGCAGCCTGATTTCCCGTCCGCAATTGCTGTTGCTGGATGAGCCCACCAGCGCGATGGATTCCCAGACTGAAGTGCTGTTCCTCGAGCACCTCAAGCGGGCCACCGAAGGTCAGTCCATGGTGGTCGTTACTCACCGGCCATCACTGTTGGCCCTGGTCACACGCATCATCGTGGTCGACGACTGCAAGATTGTCGCCGACGGTCCCAAAGACAAAGTCCTAGCGACCTTGTCGGGCAACGCCCAAGGACTGTCCGCAGTCGGCGGCGAGGCCCCGGGCAGCGCCGCCAGAGTCAAGGTCGGCCCGCCACGGCCATTCACCGCGCCAGGCCCTGAAGCGGCCGGTAATCCAGGCCAGGTAACAGCGGTTGGCGAGCCCGCTCGCAAGGACACGTCGCAATGATCAGCAAAATTTTCCGCCGCAACAAGGGTGAGGCCGCGCTCGCGCCCGGCGATGCGGCGTTCATGAATGACGTCCAGGAATCGTTACTGGCCCAGACCACGCCTGGTTCCAAACTGGTGCTGTACCTGATCCTGGGTGTACTGGTCAGCGGGCTTGTCTGGGCCAGTTATGCGCGGGTTGAAGAAATCACCCAGACAGAGGCGAGAATTATTTCCATGAGTCGTGAACAGGTGATCCAGAGCCTGGAAGGCGGGATCCTGGCACACATGTATGTTCGCGAAGGCGCGGTGGTCGAGAAGGGTGAAGTGCTGCTCAAAATTGACCCGACCCGTGCCCGGTCGAGTTATCGCGAGGCCTTGTCCAAAGTCATCGGCTTGCGGGCCAGCATCACCCGTTTGCGCGCTGAAGCGTATCAGACACCTTTGGATTTCGATGACACGGTCAAGCAGGACCCAAGCGTCGTGGCCCAGGAAACCCAGGCGTTCAATGCGCGCCAGCGAGCGTTGAATGAAAGCGTGTCAGCGCTGGAGCGCAGCCATACCTTGACTATGCGTGAGATCCGCTTGGCAGAACCGCTGGCGGCCAAAGGCTTGATGTCGGAGGTTGAATTATTGCGCATGCAGCGTCAGGCCAATGACATCAAATCGCAAATCGTCGAGCGCACCAACAAGTTCCGTGCCGATGCCAATTCGGAGCTCAGCAGAATGGAGATGGAACTGGGCCAGACCCATGAAAACCTCATCGGCAGAGCGGACATCGTTGATCGCACCACTGTGATTGCGCCGGTACGCGGAACGGTGAAAAACGTGCGGGTCAATACCATCGGCGGGGTTATCCAGCCAGGCGAAAATATCCTCGAGATCGTTCCGCTGGAGGAGCAGTTGCTGGTCGAGGGCAAGATTCGTCCCGGCGACGTGGCGTTCCTGCATCCAGGTTTGCCGGCCACGGTAAAAGTCACGGCTTACGATTACGCCATTTATGGCGGCCTGAAGGGCGTTGTCCAGTACATCAGCCCGGACACACTCAAGGACGATCAAAAAGTCGCTGCGGGACGCGCCGACGACACCTATTACCGGGTGCTGGTACTGACCGACAGCAGCACACTTGAAGCCGGTGGCAGGAGCCTGCCGATCATTCCGGGGATGCTGGCGTCGGTGGAAATCCGTACGGGTGAAAAAACCATCCTCGACTATTTGCTCAAGCCCGTCTTAAAGGCTCGCGAAGCGTTCCGGGAGCGCTAATCATGATGTTAAATCTTGCCCGTTCGGGGCATGTTGCGCCGGGCCACCTGGAGAGTAAGTGGCCCATTTGCGTGAGCTGGTTATTCACCCTCTGCCTGGCGGCCTGTTTGAATTCGGCGCCCCTGCAAGCCGAAGAGCAACCGCCAATATCTCAAGCGGTAGCCAGCCAGCCCGTCAGGGTCCAAACGCTTGCAGGCGTGTCCGCCGTTGCGCTGGCAGGGTTGCCGGAACGTGTTGCTGTGCGTACGCCCGGTGCAGTGCCGGGGCCGTCAGAACATGAATTGCGGGATATGTTCTGGCGCGCCGTACAGTCGGCGGTCGAGCTCAGCCCGCTGGTCCGTCGTGCCCAAGCCGAACACCAGGCCGCAGTGGACGATATCGATGAAGCCAAAGGCCAGCGCTGGCCGCAGCTGGGTATTGCCATGCAGTCAAAAACCGCCGGGCTCGGCCCGGGGAAAGACAATATCAGCACCGGCTCGGCGGGGATCAATTTCAATCTCAGCACGCCAGTGTATGACTGGGGCCGTATCGGCAAGACCATCGCCAGCCGCCAGCATCTGGCGCAGGCCGCTAATGCGAGCATTGAGGCGCAGCTGGAAAACACGGCATTCGAAGTGCTGGCTACGATGGTTGAATTGGGTAAACAGCGCATCATCATCGATCTTGGCCAGCAGTACGAAAATCGCATGAGTGATCTGGTACAGATGCTCGCCGGGATCGTTGCGGTCGACAAAGGTCGCTCCAGCGAACTGACTCAGGCCAGGGCGCGTCTGCTCCAGGCGCAGTCGGCACGCGATAATGCGCAAACCCAGGCCTCGGGCGCCGAGATACAGTTGCGCAAACTGATCGGTGAACGACCGATCATGATCCCTCGCACCCGCCAATGGAACATCCGCCTGGCCAGCCTGGACGGGTTGTTGCAGCACCTGGATGATCATCCCGATATCCAGCGGGCTCAATCCAGCGCCCGGGCGGCTCAATTGCAGGCGCAAGTCGTACGTTCATCCTCGTTGCCACAACTGAACTGGGTGATCAGCAAGACCACTGCCGAAGATGGCATTGGCCGCAGCCAGCCACTGCAAACGTCGCTGGCGGTAAGTTGGGCGGCGTTCCGGGGCGGCTCGACACGGGCCGCCGAGCGCGCAGCATTGCATCGTGCCGAGGCCGGTCGCCAGGAAGCCGAGCAGCAGCGCCTGGATCTTGAGTACTACATCCGCAACGCCAGTCACGATGCCCGAACCCTGTTCGAACGCGCCGAGCTGTACCGGGACTTGACGGCTGAAACCGACCAGATACGCCAGGCGTTTTACCAACAGTGGTACCACTTGGGTAAACGTACGCTTCTGGATGTACTGAGTGCCGAGAGCGATCACTTCAGTAATCAGGTCAGCGAGATCAGCAGTCGTTTCGACGGCTATCAGGCCATTTTTCGGCAGTACGCCAGTGCTGGCTCCTTGCTGCAATGGTTGCGCGGTGGGCGCTGAACCGCATCAGGCCGCCGAAACCGGTCATGATGTCCAGGCAGATGCAAGTCTCAATGGGCCGCCAGCGGCTTCGGGCCGGGGGCGAATGATCAGCAGGGCGACCGTGGCAATCACCAACGGTACCACCAGCGCGCTGTAATAGCCTGCGGGGCCGCCGTGTTCGAGAAACCAGCCGCCGCTCGCAGAACCGATGATGGCTCCCACACGCCCCAGCGCAATGGCCCAGCCGGTGGCAGTTGCGCGCAATGCGGTGGGATACGCCTGGGCAACCATGTAGTTCAATACGATTTGCTGACCGCCAATACCCAGGCCTGCGCAACCGGCGAGGGTGAATACCAGTGCCCAGTGGTTGCCACTGTTAGCCAGGCCCAGGCACAGGGCAATGCCAAATCCGAACAGGATCAGCAGCAACAGTCGGGTATTGATTTTCGGCAGGATGATCGAGAGCGGGATCGCGCAAACCACAAACACCGTATTGACCGCCACCGTGCCCATGGGCGCCTGCTCTGCCGGCAGGCCGGTGGCTTTGAGCACGGTAGGCAGCCAGGACAGAAGCATGAACCATGCAATCCAGTTGAACAGGTACACCGTCCATATCCCGAGAGTGTTGCGGGCCAGCCCTGTGCGGAACAAAGAGCTCACCCCGGTTTTAACCTCCAGTTCCGGAACACTGTAGGTACTGTCCGGGTCAATCCGGGTTTTTGTGATGCCTGTGAGGATTTTTCCGATCTGGTTGCGGCTGACAACGCTTTGGCGCCTGGTTAAAAAATACAAGGATTCGGGGAGGGCGAAGATCAATACCGCCAGCAGTAACAGCGGCACGATGCCACCCACTGCAAAGATGCCTTGCCAGCCAATGGACGGCAGCATCCAGGCGGCCAGCAAACCGCCCAGAATGGCCCCGGCAGGCAAACCCAGCAATACCGTAGTCATGATCGTGCCACGCTGTCTGGCGCTGCCGTACTCGGCTGCCAGCGATAGCACCACGGGGGTCGCGCCGCCCATGCCGATGCCTGCAATAAAGCGCAAGACCAGGATCTGTTCCGTCGTTCGGGCAAAGGCGGTCGCCAGGGATGCAATGGCAAACAGTGCGACTGCAGTGATGATGATCGGCCGGCGCCCGAGCTTGTCGGCCATTAGCCCCAGAGCCATTGCCCCGAGCACCATGCCGACAATCCCGGCGGTCAGGATCGGTGCCAGCGCACCAGCCCCCAGCCCGAACGCCTGAATGATTGAAGGGCCGGTGAAGGCAATCGCCTGGGTATCGAAACCGTCGAGAATCGCCACGAAAAAACACAGGGCAAAAACCCGCCATTGAAAGGCGCTGATGGGTCTGCTGTCGATCAATTCGGGAATGGAATAGTGCGTGCTCATGGCGGCTCCGGCAGTTCCAGGATTTTTATAGTTATGGGCAGGCACAGCCTGCCGGGGCAGAGGCTAAATGCCGCTGCCGTGGGCGTCTAATATCATTTGGGTGGCGTGCAATACCTCAAAGGTATGGCTGGCGCAGGGGCGGTAAAGACCGGCCATGCAGACCGGTGCTCTGATCCGCTGGTGGTGAGGGCAGTGAGGCCGCAGGCGACCCCATGCAGTTGGACTGGGGTGTTATTGAAGCAACGGCACGCCGCTGAGTTCCTGCAAGGCTTCGAAGCTGATATCCGCCAGAATTTCACGTACCAGCAGGCCTTGGGCGGTGACGTCCAGAATCGCCAGATCGGTATAGATCCGGCTGACGCAGCCGATGCCCGTCAGCGGGTAGGTACACTGCGGCACCAGTTTGCTTTCGCCGGTCTTGGTCAGGTGATCCATCATTACGAATACCTGGCGCGCGCCGGTGGCCAGGTCCATCGCGCCGCCCACCGCAGGGATCGAACCCTCGGCGCCCGTGTGCCAGTTGGCCAGATCGCCTTTGACCGAGACCTGGAAAGCACCCAGTACGGCAATGTCGATGTGGCCGCCGCGCATCATCGAAAACGAATCGGCGTGATGGAAATAGGCGCCACCGGCGAGCAATGTCACATGCTGCTTGCCGGCGTTGATCAGGTCATCATCTTCTTCCCCCGGGGCCGGGCTCGGGCCCATGCCCAGCACGCCGTTCTCGCTGTGCAGGAACACTTCCTTGTCACCCAGGTAGTTCGCCACCAGGGTCGGTACGCCGATGCCCAGGTTTACATAAGCACCCTCGAGAATATCCTCGGCCACGCGCTGGGCCATTTCATTGCGCGAAAGTTTTTTCATGACGGTCATGGTGGGCCTCAGTTGACGTTGGCGATCGGGGAACGGGCGGATGGCACCTGGACCACACGCTGGACAAAGATCCCCGGGGTGATGATGTGCTCGGGGTCCAGTTCACCCAGCTCGACGATCCGGTTGACCTGGGCGATGGCCGTGGTCGCCGCCATGGCCATGATCGGTCCGAAGTTACGCGCGGCTTTGCGGTAGGTCAGGTTGCCCCAGCGGTCGCCCTGTTCGGCCTTGAT
Source organism: Pseudomonas sp. TMW22089 (assembly GCF_022496645.1). Taxonomy (NCBI): domain Bacteria; kingdom Pseudomonadati; phylum Pseudomonadota; class Gammaproteobacteria; order Pseudomonadales; family Pseudomonadaceae; genus Pseudomonas; species Pseudomonas sp. TMW22089. Next base: position 27,229 of record NZ_SCFG01000035.1, on the reverse strand, counting down.
CAGCGCGACATCGGCGTGCAGTGGCATTTCCAGCACATAGTTGCGGCCCTCGATGACCCGGGTTTCCTTGCCTTCGGCCAACAACGTGCCGTACCCGGTCGGGGAATAGAACGCACCGATTCCGGAGCCGGCCGCACGGATGCGTTCGGCCAGGTTGCCCTGGGGTACCACCTCCAGCTGCACTTTTCCGGCCCGGTACAGCTCGTCAAACACATAGGAGTCGGACTGGCGCGGGAACGAGCAAATCACCTTGGCGACCCGTCCGGCCTTGAGCAGTGCGGCCAGGCCGATTTCACCGTTGCCGGCGTTGTTACTGATGATGGTCAGGTCGCGAGCGCCCGAGGCAATGACCCCGTCCACCAGTTCCGACGGCATGCCGGCAGTGCCGAAGCCACCCACCATGATGATCGAGCCATCGGCAATTCCATCCAGTGCGGCAGCGATGGATTCGAAGGTTTTGTTGATCAAGGCGTGCTCCTGTTTTTAGTTTGAGTGAACAGATCAATCTGCATGGCCGACCACTGGGGCACGGTCCGACAGAGCATGTGCCTAGGGTGCCAAACATTCAGCCCGAGAGGGCGGTGCTGCATGCGATGTCGTGCGATTAACGAACGCTAGGTGACATTTTGCCCGCCCCGCAGCGCCATTTCGAAGCGCGGGATCTGTTGTTAAGTACTTATAAATCAAGGGCTTGGAGCATCCTGGCAACGCTGCGCCGGGCCCTGCGAGGCAAGACGCCGATGGCCGGCGTGCCACTTTGCACAAAGCGGATAGCGGTCTGCAGGTAACGGATATTGCCCGGCGCGCAGGTCGTGGACACTGCCAATACCCCATAACTACAACGGAGGCTCAGGCCATGTCCATAGGCGTCGAGTATCTCAATTCCTTGCTTGAAGAAAACCGTGATGAAGGCCGCTTCCGCTGCAAGCGTGAGATGTTCACCGACCCTCGCTTGTTCGACCTTGAAATGAAGCACATTTTTGAAGGCAACTGGCTGTACCTGGCCCATGAAAGCCAGATCCCGCAGAACAACGACTACATCACCCTGCAGATGGGTCGTCAGCCGGTCTTTATCGCGCGCAACAAAGACGGGGTGCTCAATGCCTTCCTCAATGCCTGCAGCCACCGCGGGGCGATGCTGTGCCGGCACAAGCGCGGCAACAAGTCGTCCTATACCTGCCCGTTCCACGGCTGGACGTTCAACAACTCCGGCAAGCTGCTCAAGGTCAAGGACCCGGGCAACGCAGGCTATCCCGCCAGCTTCAACTGCGAGGGCTCCCACGACCTGACCAAAGTCGCCCGCTTTGAGTCATACCGGGGTTTTCTGTTCGGCAGCCTGAATGCCGATGTGGTACCCCTGGCCGAACACCTGGGGGAGTCGGCAAAGATCATCGACATGATCGTCGATCAGTCCCCCGATGGCCTGGAAGTCCTGCGCGGCTCCTCCAGCTACATCTACGAAGGCAACTGGAAACTGACCGCCGAAAACGGTGCCGACGGTTACCACGTCAGTTCGGTGCACTGGAACTATGCCGCCACCCAGAACCAGCGCAAAGAGCGCCAGAGCGGTGATGCCAACCCCACCATGAGTGCCGGTGGCTGGGCCAAAAGTGGTGGCGGCTTCTACTCGTTCGACAAGGGCCACATGCTGCTCTGGACGCGCTGGGCGAACCCCGAGGACCGGCCGTTGTATGAGCGCCGTGATCAGTTGGTCAGTGATTTCGGTCAGGCCCGCGCCGACTGGATGATCGGCAACTCGCGCAATCTGTGCCTGTACCCCAATGTCTATCTGATGGACCAGTTCAGCTCGCAGATCCGCATTGCCCGGCCGATTTCGGTCAACCAGACCGAGATCACCATCTACTGCATTGCCCCGGTGGGCGAGAGTGCAGAAGCCCGGGCCCTGCGCATTCGTCAGTACGAAGACTTCTTCAACGTCAGCGGTATGGCCACCCCCGATGATCTGGAGGAATTCCGTTCCTGCCAGATCGGTTACCAAGGCAGTGCCACCGCCTGGAACGATATGTCCCGTGGCGCCGAACACTGGGTCGAAGGGCCGGACGAGGCGGCGCTGGAAATTGATTTGCAGCCGTTGCTCAGCGGCGTGCGCACCGAAGACGAAGGGTTGTTTGTGGAACAGCACAAGTACTGGCAAGACACCATGTTGCAGGCCGTGGCCGCTGAACAGGCAGGCAAGATCCCTGCGCGGGAGGTCCAATGAGCCTGTCATACGACACCGTGCGCGATTTCCTGTATCGCGAAGCCCGGCATCTGGACGACAAACAGTGGGACCAGTGGCTGGAACTCTACGCCGCCGATGCGACGTTCTGGATGCCGTCCTGGGATGACGATGACGAGCTGACCGAGGACCCGCAAAGCGAAATATCGCTGATCTGGTACGGCAGCAGGGAAGGTCTGGAAGACCGCATTTTCCGGATCAAGACCGAGCGTTCCAGTGCCAGCATACCGGACACCCGCACCTCCCATAACTTGAGCAATATCGAGATTGTCGAGCGCAGCGCGGACCAGTGCGTGGTGCGTTTCAACTGGCACACCCTGAGCTTTCGCTACAAGACCGTCGACAGTTATTTCGGCACCAGCTTCTACACCCTCGACACCCGCGGTGAACAGCCGCTGATCAAGGCCAAGAAAGTGGTGCTGAAAAACGACTATGTGCGCCAGGTCATCGATATCTACCACCTGTAAACCGGGCTGCATTCCAGCGCCCGCCAAGCGTGCGGGGGGAGTGCAGTCATGCGAGGTATGCCATGAGCCACAAGATTGCCCTGAATTTCGAAGACGGCGTGACCCGTTTTATCGACGCGAGCGCCAGCGAAACCGTGGCTGACGCAGCGTACCGCCAGGGGATAAACATTCCCCTGGACTGCCGTGACGGTGCCTGCGGTACCTGCAAATGCTTCGCCGAATCCGGTGAATATGACCTGGGTGAGGAATACATCGACGATGCCCTGACCGCCGCCGAGGCCGCTGAAGGTTTTGTCCTGACCTGCCAGATGCGCGCCAGGGGTGACTGCGTGGTGCACATCCCGACGTCATCGGATGTATGCAAAACCCGCCAGTCCTCCTATGAAGGCGCCATCGAGGAAGTGCGGCGCCTGTCAGACAGCACCCTGTCGTTGTCGATTCAGGGGGCCGGGCTGGCTGACCTGACATTCTTGCCGGGTCAGTACGTAAACCTGCAGGTGCCGGGCAGTGATCAGACCCGTGCCTACTCTTTCAGCTCGGTGCAGAAAGACGGGCGTGTCAGCTTCCTGATTCGCAATGTCCCCGGCGGCCTGATGAGCCATTTTCTCACCGAGCTGGCCAGGGTCGGCGACCACATGAGCCTGGCCGGCCCCCTGGGCAGCTTTTACCTGCGCCCGATCAAGCGGCCCTTGCTGTTGCTGGCCGGCGGTACCGGTCTGGCGCCGTTTACGGCCATGCTCGAGACCATCGCGCAAAAGGGCAGTGAGCATCCACTGCACCTGATCTATGGCGTGACCAACGATTTCGATCTGGTGGAAATCGACCGCTTGCAAGCCCTGGCAGCGAGCATTCCCAACTTCACCTTCAGTGCCTGCGTGGCCAACCCGCAGAGCGCATGGCCGCAAAAGGGCTATGTCACCCAGCACATTGCCCCGGAGCATCTGAATGGCGGTGATGTGGATATTTATCTGTGCGGACCGCCGCCGATGGTTGAAGCCGTGAGCCAGTACATCCGCGAGCAGGGCATTTCCCCCGCCAACTTCTACTACGAAAAATTCGCCGCCAGCGCTGCTTGAACACGCGGCTAGGACAACGGGTCTGGAGATCATCATGAGCATGAGATTCAAGGATAAAGTCGCGCTGGTCACCGGCGCGGCGCAAGGCATAGGCCGCGCGGTGGTGGAACGCTTGCTGCTGGAAGGGGCCAGGGTCGTTGCGGTTGACCGCAGCGAGCTGGTGCATGAACTGGCACCCCAAGCCCTGACGCTGACCGCAGACCTGGAGCGCTATGAAGATTGCCAGCAGGTGATGGACCGGGCCGTCGAGCACTTCGGCAGGCTGGATATTCTGGTCAATAACGTAGGCGGCACTATCTGGGCCAAACCCTTCGAATATTATCTGCACGCGGAGATCGAGGCGGAGGTGCGGCGCTCGCTGTTTCCGACCCTTTGGTGCTGTCACAGCGCGCTGCCGCATATGCTGGAACAAGGCAGCGGTGTGATCGTCAATGTGTCCTCGATCGCCACCCGCGGGGTCAACCGTGTGCCCTATGGCGCAGCCAAGGGCGGGGTGAATGCACTGACCGCCTGCCTGGCCTTTGAAACCGCCGGGCGCGGTGTGCGGGTCAATGCCACCGCCCCCGGTGGCACAGATGCACCGCCGCGCCGGATTCCGCGCAACAGTGCTGCCGCCACCGAGCAAGAGCAACAGTGGTACTCGCAGATCGTCGAGCAGACCAAGGACAGTAGCTTGATGAAACGCTATGGTTCGATCGACGAACAGGTGGGGGCCATCCTGTTCCTGGCGTCCGATGACGCGTCCTATATCACCGGCGTTACCTTGCCCGTAGGCGGTGGCGACCTGGGCTGAGCCCGATACACAGCGGTACCCGAAACACAGGCGCCCAATAACAACAAGAGAATAAAAGCCATGGGAACTCTGGATGTTCATGCAATTGTCGACAATGCCCGGTTTGGCCGATTCCACTGGATGGTCATGTTGTGGTGCGCTCTGCTGCTGATTTTTGATGGTTATGACCTGTTCATCTACGGCGTGGTATTGCCGGTGATCATGCAGGAGTGGGGGCTGACGCCACTGCAGGCCGGGGCGCTGGGCAGTTATGCCTTGTTCGGCATGATGTTCGGCGCACTGGTGTTCGGCAGTCTGGCGGATCGCATCGGGCGCAAGAAAGGCATCGCGATCTGCTTTGTCCTGTTCAGTGTCGCGACCATCATCAATGGCTTTGCCAGTACGCCCACCGAGTTTGCAGTCTGGCGCTTTATAGCCGGCCTTGGCTGCGGTGGCTTGATGCCGAATGTGGTTGCGCTGATGAATGAATATGCACCCAAACGCATGCGCAGCACCCTGGTGGCCGTGATGTTCAGCGGCTACTCCCTGGGCGGCCTGATTTGTGCCGGCGCCGGAATTTACATGTTGCCCGCCTTCGGCTGGCAGTCGATGTTTTTGCTGGCGACGTTACCGTTGCTGTTGCTGCCGCTGATTCTTTATTACATGCCCGAATCCATTGGTTTTCTGGTGCGCCAAGGGCGTGATGAACAAGCCCGGGCACTGTTGCAGCGCCTGCAGCCAGGCCTTGTGATTGCTGCGGGTGACAGGCTGCTGGTTGATGACCGCAAGCAGGCAGCGGCGTCGGTGCTGGAGCTTTTTCGCGAAGGCCGGGCGGTGCGGACAGTGGCGATCTGGGTGGCATTTTTCTGTTGTCTGCTGATGGTCTATGCGCTCAGTTCCTGGCTGCCGAAGTTGATGGCCAGCGCCGGTTACAGCCTGGGCTCGAGCCTGTCGTTTCTGGTGGCACTGAACCTGGGGGGCATGCTGGGTGCCATCAGTGGCGGCTGGCTTGGTGATCGGCTGAACCTGACGAAAGTCATGGTCGTCTACTTCCTGATCGCCGCTGCGGCCATCAGTCTGCTGGGCTTCAACAGCCCGACGCCGCTGCTGTACCTGCTGATAGGTGTGGCGGGCGCTACCACCATCGGCACGCAAATCCTGTTGTACGCCGGTGCCGCCCAGCTCTATGGCCTGTCCATCCGCTCCACTGGCCTGGGCTGGGCCTCGGGCATCGGCCGTAACGGTGCGATTGTCGGGCCGGTGCTGGGCGGGCTGTTAATGGGCCTGGGCCTGCCGCTGCACCTGAACTTTGTCGCCTTTGCCATCCCCGGCGTGGTGGCTGCGCTGGCCATGGCGGTCTTTGCTGTCAGCGCCAGACGGCGCACGTGTGCCCCTGCGTTGCCGGCCCGGGCAATATAAATCAATAAAAGAGGTAGTCAGAATGACCGTGAAAATTTCCCAGACCCCTGAGCTCCAGGCCTTTTTCAAGGAGGTCAGCGGTACGGGCAACGACCAGGGCAGCCCGCGGGCCAAACAGTTGCTGCTGCGCCTGGTGAACGAGGTGGCGCGGATCGTCGAAGACCTGGAAGTGACGGATGACGAGTTCTGGGCGGCGGTGGATTATCTCAATCGCCTGGGTGCCCGTAGCGAGGCCGGGCTGCTGGTCGCCGGTCTTGGTGTCGAGCATTTTCTCGATCTATTGCAAGACGCCAAAGACGCCAGTGCCGGATACGTCGGCGGAACCCCGCGCACCATCGAAGGACCGCTGTACGTGGCCGGGGCGCCGATCAGTCAGGGCGAGGCGAGGCTCGACGATGGCAGCGAAGATGGGGTGGCGACGGTACTGTTTCTCGAGGGTGTGGTGCGCGATACCGACGGTAATCCGGTCCCGGGGGCGATTGTCGATCTCTGGCATGCCAACACCCGGGGTACCTATTCGTACTTCGACTCCAGCCAGTCGGAGTACAACCTGCGCCGACGCATCGTCACCGATGCCCAGGGCCGCTATCGCGCGCGCTCCATTGTGCCGTCCGGCTACGGCTGCAACCCGGCCGGCCCGACCCAGGAGTGTCTGGACCTGCTCGGACGCCACGGCCAGCGCCCGGCGCATATCCACTACTTCATCTCGGCTGCGGGCTACCGGCACCTGACCACCCAGATCAATCTGTCAGGGGACAAGTACCTGTGGGATGACTTTGCTTTCGCCACCCGCGACGGCCTGGTCGGCCAGGTGGTGTTTGTCGACGACCAGGCAGCTGCCCGCAACCGGGGAGTGGATGGCCGTCATGCAGAGCTTGAGTTCGACTTCCAGTTGCAGCCGGCCGCCAGTCCGTGCGGCGAGCAGCGCAGCCAGCGTCCGCGGGTGTTGCAGGACAGCTGAGACCACGCCGAATGCTTATCCCGGGCCGGGTGAGGGTGCGCCGGCACTCAAATCCCGGCGACCATGAGGTAGCTATGCCAACTCTGTTTCGCGACCTGTCATTGTCGGCAGTGATTGCCGGGTTTATCGCAACATTGATTTCCTACGCGGGCCCGCTGGTTATCATTTTCCATGCTGCTGAGCAGGCGCATCTGTCAGACGTTGAGTTGTCGTCGTGGGTCTGGGCGATTTCCATCGGCTCGGCAGTGCTCGGCGCTTTCCTGTCCCTCAAGTACAAAGTTCCGGTGGTGGTGGCCTGGTCGATTCCAGGCTCGGCGCTGCTGGTGACGGCGTTGCCCCAGATCGGCCTGAATCAGGCCGTGGGTGCCTACCTGGTGGCGAACCTGTTGCTGTGGGTAATAGGTTACAGCGCTGTGTTCGATAAATTGCTGGCCCATCTGCCGGGGTCGATTGCTGCCGGGATGCAGGCCGGCATTCTGTTCAGCTTCGGTATTCAAACCTTTCGCTCGGCACCTGAGGCGCCGCTGTTGATCGGCGCGATGTTTCTGACCTATATCGGTTTTCGCAAGCTGTGGCCCCGCTATGCAGTGGCGGCTGTGCTGGTGGTAGGGGCGGGCATTGCCCTGATCAGTGGCGAGTTTCGGGGCGAGGCCCTGGTGTTCGCGTGGGCGACGCCGCAATGGATAGTGCCCGAGTTCAGCCTGTCTGCCACTTTGAGTCTGGCGTTACCCATGCTGCTGGTGGCCCTGACCGGGCAGTTCATGCCCGGTATAGCCGTCCTGCGCGGCGCCGGCTATACCACGCCGGCAAGCCCGTTGATCACTGCCAGTGCCCTGGTCGGTGCAATACTGGCCCCTTTCGGCTGTCACGGGCTCAACCTTGCCGCAGTGACTGCCAGCCTGTGCACCGGGCGCGAAGCCCATGAGAATCCCCGCAAGCGCTACGTCGCAGCGCTGTCGGGCAGTTTGTTGTACCTGTTACTGGGCATGGCAGGGGCAACAGTGGTGTCGGTATTCGCAGCCTTTCCCCAGGCTTTGATCGCGGGCCTGGCGGGCCTGGCGTTGTATGGCGCGATCAATGATGCTCTGGTACGCAGCGTGTCAGATGCCAAGGACCGTGATGCCGGCCTGTTCACCTTTCTGGTGACCGCATCGGGGGTTTCTTTTCTGGGTTTGTCAGCCCCTTTCTGGGGCTTGCTGCTGGGGTTGACGGTGCATGTGGTGATGCTCAAACGGCGGCCGGTCAGTGTGTGCGCAACATCCACCGAGGGTTAGCCTGGGTGCTTGTACAGCCCGGCAGGCTGTTCGAATACCTTTGAGGTATCGTGCCGAACCTTATTTGTATTGGTATTAAGACGGATCCTGGTCGAGAATCCCGAGGCCTGCTTGTAACTGTCACATTTGTACTGCGCCTGATTGATAAAAATAATATAAGAGTGACCGCCATGAATATGCCCCTGCTAAGCGAACGCAGTGAGGTGTTCAAGAACGCCGACCCCCATGCGGTATCCGGCTATGTGAATCAGCATGTCGGCAGCCATTGTATTCACCTGCCGCGCAAAGCCACTGCCCAGGCGCACTTGAATCACCGCAAGTTTGCCAGCCTGGACCTGTGCCGGATCAGCTATGGCTCCAGCGTGCGTGTGGTATCCGATGCGCTGGAGGACATCTTCCATCTGCAGGTTCTGCTGCGCGGTGACTGCCTGTGGCGTGGCCCTAACGGGGTACACCATCTGGTGCCGGGGGAGCTGTTGCTGATCAACCCCGATGATCCGGTAGACCTGACGTATTCCCATGACTGCGAAAAATTCATCCTGAAAGTGCCGAGCAGGCTGCTGGAGCAGATCTGCCAGGAGCAGCGCTGGCTTTACCCGGGCGAAGGCATCCGTTTTCTGCAACAGCGCTATGCACTGGATCAACTGCAAGCCTTTGTGCCCTTGCTGGCCACCATCTGCACCGAAGCCGAGGACGGTGCTGCGCTGGCCCGGGTTCAGGAGCATTACGCCCATATAGTTGCCAGCAAGATGTTGACCCTGATGCGCAATAACGTGCGGCGCGAGCACCTGGCCTGTTCCAGCAGCACCTTCGAGCGACTGGTGAATTACATCACTTGCAACCTGCAGCAAGACATCAGTGTCCAGAGCCTGGCCGATCAGGCGCAACTGAGCGTGCGCTCGTTGTACGCCCTGTTCGAGAAGCACATGTGCACCACGCCGCAACGTTTTATCCGTGAGCAGAAACTGCTACGGATCCAGGCGTGCCTGGCCGATCCCAGCTGCAACGTGCGCAGCGTCACCGAGCTGGCCCTGGATTATGGTTTTGTCCACCTGGGGCGATTTGCCGAACAGTATCGCCGGCAGTTCGCCGAGTTGCCTTCCGACACCTTGAAGCGCCGGATGCAGGCAATGGCCCTGGCTTGATGCCGGGCCCGAGCGGCTCAACCCGGGGTGTCATCCAGCAGTTCGATCCAGTGCCGGACAGGGGTACGGCCGGCGCCGTCGAGGTGGCTCTGGCAGCCGATGTTGGCGCTGACGATGAGCTGCGGCTGGCCGCTCTCCAGGGCGTTGAGCCGGTTGTCACGCAGCTGGCGCGACAGTTCGGGCTGGGTCAGCGAATAGGTACCCGCCGAGCCGCAACACATATGGCTGTCCGGGACCGGCGTAAGGTTGAAACCCAGGCCGGTCAGTAGCTGTTCGACCGCACCGCCGAGTTTTTGTCCGTGCTGCAAGGTGCAGGGGCAATGGACGGCGATGGACGTTGTAGCCTTGACCCCGAGTTGCTCCAGGGGCTCGTCACGCAGCACCTCCACCAGATCCCTGGCCAGGGCGCTGACCTGTGCGGCCCTGGCGGCATAGGCCGGATCGTGGCGCAGCAAATGCCCGTAATCCTTGATGAAGGCGCCGCAGCCGCTGGCCGTCTGGACTATGGCTTCGGCACCGTTTTCGATACCCGGCCACCAGGCGTCGATATTGCGTCGGGCACGATTGAGTCCCGCCTCTTGAGCATTCAAGTGATAGTCCACGGCACCGCAGCATCCGGCCTGGCTGATCGGCGTAACGCTGATGTGCAGGCGGTCCAGTACCCGGGCCGCAGCGGCATTGGTATTGGGGGCCAGGCTCGGCTGCACGCAGCCTTCGAGCATCAGCACCTGACGCCGGTGCCGGGTCGCGGGGCGCAACCCGGCCGGGCGCACGCTGCGCGGCAGCTTGGCCTGGAGCACCTCGGGTAACAGGGCCCGAAAGACTTCGCCGGTATTGATCACCGCTTTGAACAGCCCGGGGTTTGGCACCATTCCCAGCAGACTTTTGCGCAGCAGACGCTGGCCCAGTGGGCGCGGTACGGCCGCGTCGACCACCGCGCGGCCGATATCCAGCAGTTTGTGGTAATCCACTCCGGACGGGCAGGTGGTTTCGCAGTTGCGGCACGACAGACAGCGATCCAGGTGCAGCTGGGTCCTGGCCGTGGGCGCATGGCCTTCCAGCACTTGCTTGATCAGGTAGATGCGCCCGCGCGGGCCATCCAGCTCATCACCGAGCAATTGATAGGTGGGGCAGGTGGCGTTGCAGAAGCCGCAATGCACGCAGCTGCGCAGAATGCTTTCGGCCTCTGCTGCCCGTGGCAGCAGTGCGGCCTGCTCGCTGAGGAGGGTCTGCATGGTTCAAAACTCCGCGTACATTCGGCCCGGGTTGAAGATCCCTTGCGGGTCCAGTTGCGCCTTGAGCTGGCGGTGATAGCGCAGCAACGCGGCGGGCAATGGTTGAAAGGGGCTGTCGATCAGACCGTGGCTGTAACAGGTGGCATGGCCGCCGGCCTTTTGGGCAATAGCGCGAATGACCCCGGCATCGGCGTCGGACTTCAGCCACAGCTGGGCGCCGGCCCAATCGACCAGTTGTGCGCCAGGCAAATCAAGGGCGCCGCTGTTGTTGGGCACTGACAAGCGCCACAGCGGCGGGCCAACGTCGAAAAAGGCCAACTGCTGTTCATTCAGGTCGTTCCAGAAACCGGGGTCCAGCGCTTCGCCGCCGAGGCGTTCATGGGCAGCCGCCACCGATCCTTCGCCACCTTCCAGACGCAGGTGCAGGCGCTGCCCGTCATGGCAGGCGGCGCTGACAGGCAGGGGCTGCTGGCCCCATCGGGCAAGATTTTCCAGTGCCCGGGCGCGATCCATCTCCAGCGAAACACTGAAGCAGCGTCGGGGTTTTGGCAGCACTTTCAACGACACTTCGGTGATCAGCCCAAGGCAGCCGTAACTGCCCGTCAGCAAGCGCGACAGATCGTAACCGGCAACGTTCTTCATCACCTCGCCGCCGAAGCGCAGGTGTTTGCCCAGACCGGTGATCACCCGGGTGCCGAGGACGAAGTCGCGCACCGAGCCGGACCAGGGCCGGCGCGGGCCCGACAGGCCGGTAGCGACCATGCCGCCGACTGTGGCCCCGGGCCGAAGGACGGCGGTTCACAGGGCAGCATCTGCCCGGCTGCGGCCAGGGTTGCGGACAACTCAGCCAGAGGGGTGCCGGCGCGGACGGTGATCACCAGCTCGGTGGGGTCGTAACTGACAATGCCGCGATGGCTGCGGGTATCGAGGACTTCACCGGCCACCGCACGCCCGAGAAACGCCTTGCTGTTGGAGCCCTGGATCAGCAATGGCGTGGCATTGGCCAGCGCCCGGTTGACCTGCTCCAGCAACGCCTGGCTGTCATCGACACTGTGTTCGGCATCCATCAAAAACGCTCCAGTTCAGGGAAGGGCAACTGGCCCATGTGCACATGCATGGCCCCGAACTCGGCGCAGCGCTGCAGGGTCGGGATATTTTTTCCGGGATTGAGCAGGCCCCGCGGGTCGAATGCGGCCTTGACCCCGTGGAACAGGGTTAGCTCATCGCTGTTGAACTGGGCACACATCTGATTGATTTTTTCACGGCCAACCCCGTGCTCGCCGGTGATGCTGCCGCCGACCTTGACGCACAGTTCAAGGATTTTGCCCCCCAGGGCCTCGGCCCGGTCCAGCTCGCCGGGCTGATTGGCATCGAACAGGATCAGCGGGTGCATATTGCCGTCGCCGGCGTGAAACACGTTGGCGACCCGCAGCCCGTACTCCCCGGCCAGGGTGGCGATCTCCTTGAGCACGGCGGGCAGTGCGCGGCGGGGAATGGTGCCGTCCATGCAGTAGTAGTCCGGGGATAACCGGCCCACTGCCGGAAACGCATTTTTGCGTCCGGCCCAGAAGCGCACCCGCTCGGCTTCGTCGCGGGCCAGACGCACCTCGGTGGCACCGGCCAGTTGCAGAACCCTGCGCACCCGCTCGCAATCGTCATGTACATCGGCTTCGACGCCGTCCAGCTCGCACAGCAGAATGGCCTGGGCGTCTACCGGATACCCGGCGTGAATGAAATCTTCAGCGGCCCGGATCGCCAGGTTGTCCATCATCTCCAGGCCCGCGGGAATGATGCCCTCGGCAATGATCCGGGCCACTGCAAGCCCGGCTTTTTCCACGCAGTCGAAAGCTGCCAGCAGTACCTTGGCAACTTGCGGCCTGGGCAGCAGTTTGACCGTGACCTCAGTGATGATCCCGAGCATGCCTTCGGAGCCGGTGAATAGCGCCAGCAAGTCGAAACCGGGGGCGTCGAGGGCGTCAGAACCCAGACTCAGGTGTTCCCCTTCGACGGTAAGAATCTCGACCCTGAGCAGGTTGTGTACGGTCAGTCCGTACTTCAGGCAATGCACGCCACCGGCGTTTTCGGCCACGTTGCCGCCGATGGAGCAGGCGATCTGGGAAGACGGGTCCGGCGCGTAGTACAAACCTGTAGCGGCGGCCGCCTGGGAGATTGCCAGGTTGCGCACCCCGGGCTGAACCCGGGCACTGCGGGCGGCGGGATCAATGTGCAGAATGCGGTTGAAGCGCGCCATCACCAGCAACACGCCTTTTTCCAGCGGTAATGCACCACCGGAAAGCCCGGTGCCGGCGCCCCGTGCGACCACCGGCACCCGGCGCTGATGGCAGAGTTCGAGCAGGCCCTGTACCTGCTCAACGGTACGCGGCAGTGCCACCAGCATCGGCGTGGTGCGGTAGGCCGACAGACCGTCGCACTCGTAGGGCTTGAGATCTTCTACCTGGTGCAGGAGATCCAGATCGGGCAAGCGTTGCTGCAGAGCCTGTAGCAGCGAATCTTTATCGACGGCGGGTAGATAACCGTCAACGCGTTCGTCGTAGAGAATATTCATCGGCGATCAAGGTCCCCTGGTTGTTTTTATTGGAGGCCTGTTCACGGGAACAGTTGCCTGCATCATTGGCTCCAGGTGGCCTGCTGTCCATGTGTTGCGCGTCGGATGCAGCGTTTTTTTAAAATTCCAATTTAATACTCATATTATTCAGTCGGTTGCTGATGTCGCCCGCAGGTCTCAAGGAACGCGCTCAGCAAAGGGGCGGTGGCGGATCCGGACGGGCTCGCCGCCATGACCACGAGGTCCTGCCGGTCACGCGACGCGCGCCAATGATCGCTGCACTGTTACAGGCACTCAGTCCGCGCTCGGTTTCGAATGGGCTGATGTCAGGGTATGACCTGCAAAAAAACACCCGCGTTACAGAATTGCCCTGTAGCAGGGGATGAAACGGGAACAATCTAAAGTGTGATGCTTATATAAGGCGGCGGGATATAAATTATAAAGGGCGGTGCAATCTCTCGAAGTTGAGAGTTTCACCTCTTTATGGGGATGGTTTTGTCGAAGGATTATTATATTTAATAAAACACCTGCGCAACTTTCAGTCAGGGCGACAAGTTGATGTAAAGGGCAGGGTATTGAAGACTGCAAGTTGCGATCGACCGCAACAACTGTCGATCGCAAAAAGGTTTATTTGTTGTTGCGCTGCCCCGGGTGCCTTTATGGCCGGGCAGTCCGGGCACTGACAGAGCAGGCCCGGTAGCGGTGGATCAGGAGCCGGCGCCGAGGAACGGCAGCAACAGGTACAGCTTGATCACGATGACGTTAATGATGTCGATGAAGAACGCCCCCACCATTGGCACCACCAGAAAGGCTATCTGCGAAGGACCGTAGCGCTGTGTCACCGCCTGCATGTTGGCGATGGCCGTCGGTGTGGCACCCAGGCCGAAGCCACAGTGGCCTGCCGCCAGAACTGCAGCATCGTAGTTACTGCCCATGACCCTGAAGGTCACGAAAATGGCGTACAGGGCCATGACCAGGGTCTGTGCCACCAGCAGGATGAAAATAGGCAATGCCAGGGCTGCCAGATCCCAAAGTTTGAGCGACATCAAGGCGATGGCCAGGAACAGCGACAGGCTGACGTTGCCCAGGACCGAGACTTCACGCTCGAACACTTGATACAGGCCCAGTGCAGAAAGGCCGTTGCGCAAGATCACGCCCACAAACAGGACGCAGACGAAGGTCGGCAGCTCGAAAGCCGTGCCCTGCAGCAGGCCGTTGAGGAGGTTGCCGCCCAGCAGGCTGACGGAGATCAGCGCCAGGGTTTCGATAAAGGAAAACGGCGTGATCGAACGCTCTTCGTTGGGTTGCTCGAAGCCTTTTGGCAGTTGCACTTCTTCGTGGGTAAGGCCGGGGGTCTTGACCCGTTTGATCAGCAGACGGGCGACGGGTCCGCCGATCAGGCCACCCAGCACCAGGCCAAAGGTTGCAGAGGCCATTGCCAGTTCCGAAGCGGAGGCCAGGCCGTATTGCTCGGTGAATGTCGCGCCCCATGCCGCCCCTGTACCGTGGCCGCCGGACAAGGTTACGGAGCCGGTCAGCAGGCCCATCAGGGGGTCGAGCCCCAAAGCCGTGGCCAGACCGATGCCCATGGCGTTCTGGACCACTAAAAGTCCGGTCACCACCAGCAGGAACACGCTTACCACGCGTCCGCCTTTTTTAAGACTGGCGAAGTCCGCATTCAGGCCGATCGTGGCGAAGAACGCCAACATCAAAGGCATCTGCAGTGAAGTATCAAACCGCACTTCAACGTCGAACAGGCGCAAAGTCAGGAGCAGCAAGGCAACGACCAGGCCCCCGGCAACGGGTTCAGGAATATTGTAGGTACGCAAAAATCCGACGCGGGAAACAAGCCCGCGTCCCAGCAACAGCACCAAAGAGGCAGCCACCAGCGTTCCATAAAAATCAAGCTGAAACATCGAGGCATTCCTATTATTAGTTCAGAAGCAGACTGTCCCTTGCCAGCTTGCAGAGCGGACTGAGTGGCCTCAGCCCTGATTGATTCGAAGTACCGGCAGCCGTCACTGGCCTGCCAGTTAAATTGAAGCGCGGGATAGTAGAGGAGTCAGCGTAGTTCTGAGGCAACTTAAGTCAAACAAAATGTTTCTATGTTGCGAGTCGCGGATCGCTATGCCGGATCAATAATCCTGCGGCTGTTACCGAACTAACTATGGCGTTGGTTTACGGCCTGTTATCAGCTGGCCCGTTGGCTGTTTTCAGGCCCCCCGCCACAGGGGGCCTGAAACTTGTCAGTTGCAGCGGGCGAACGGGCAGGATCAGTGCGCCGGCACCTGATTGCGGCGCTTGAAGCGACGTCGTAGCGAGACCGCGATAAAAATCACCACCAGGGTCAAACCGCCCAGAAATATCGTATTGAACCAGGGGAAGGGTTCAGTGCGGCTGGTGGTGGACTCAATGGCCGTGATATTCGGGAACACCGAGAGGATCTTGATCCGCCATCCGTAATAGCGAATAAGCGCCAGCTGCTCGGCATCACGGGAGTAACCCTGGGCCTTGGCCTGGATGTCCGCAGAGTCGAACTTGAAATACCAGGGGAACGACCAGCCGGTGTCCTCGTTGCGATAGACCATGACATTCTTGGTATCAGGGTTTTCGGTATTGATGAAATACACATCCCGGGTCGGACCGTCAGCCGGGTTCTCAGCGTTGATGACGCCATTGTGATCGACCCGCTTGACTTCAACCCCGGTGACCATCACCACGTCGTGTTGCGGTAGAAAGTAGAACAGTCCCAGCGCCACTGCGCCCACGGCGAGCAGGGCCAGGCCCAGAATGATGCTCTTGAGCCACTTCATGCGATAACCCTGTACATAGTGTTGATTCCTGATTGCTGTTGATTGACCGTAGAGCGCCATAAACCTTGCTGATGCCGCCAAAGGCAGTGATCGATCCTGCAGGAATGCCGGGCAAGCCCTGATTTGCGCGGAACCTTATCGCAGTCTGGGCCAGGGACTACAAGTTCCGCGGATGCCTCTTACATAATTTGTATCAGTTTAGACCGTCAAGCCCGGTTCGGGGTGCTACCGGCGCCACGCCAGCAATACCACGCCGGTGGTGATCAGGCTGATACCCGCCCATTGCCGCAGGTCGAGCTTTTCGCCCAGCAGGGTCACGCCCAGTACCGCCACAATCACCACACTGAGTTTGTCCACGGGCGCGACCAGGGACGCCTGGCCCAGTTGCAGGGCGCGGTAATAGCAAAGCCAGGAGGCGCCTGTGGCCAGGCCGGACAACACCAAAAACACATAGCTGCGGGTCGAGATTGAGCCCAGTGACTGATACTGGCCGGTGGCATAGACGATCAAGCCCAGGCTCACCAGGACCACGATGGTGCGGATAAACGTGGCGAAGTCGGAATTGATCCCGGTGATGCCGATTTTTCCAAAAATGGCGGTCATGGCGGCGAACACCGCCGAGAGCAATGCCCAGAAGGTCCAGGATGAAAAGAAAGACGAGCCCATAGGGTCAGCCTGTGTGATGAATTGAGGTGGGGTGAGCATACGCCAGCTTTCAGTGCCCCGGGACAACGCCAGCAGAGGTTCACGGGCAGCGGCTGACATGTTTGCCGCGGCCAGCCGAGAGGCTTCCCTGCGCGGTAGTGGACAGGATAGTGATCACCTGTGGGGTATGGCGCCTTGGTTGGCACCGGACACAAGGTACGAGATGAAACCTGGCGCAGACTGAGGAACAGCCCTGCAGGAGCGAGCTGGCTCCTGCAGTCGGAGGAGGGGGCTTATCCTGCCTTCAGGCTATTACCGATCTGCCACACATACAGCGGCTCGGTAGCGTTGATTGTCCAGTCGCCGACAATCCGCGCCTTGTAAATCCAGGGGTTGTGCGAGGCCGCGGTGCGGGCGTTGCGCCAGTGACGGTCCAGTGACTTGCTGACGCTGACACCCGAAGCGCCCAGGGCATTGAACAGGTCAGTGGCCGCTCGCAGAATCAGCTCCGAGACCACCACCTGGGCTTTTGCAGTTTCAATCTCGGCGTCGATATTGGCCTGGCGCTCGAGTGCCTGATCGTGGCCAAACCGCGCGACATAAGCCCGCTGCAGCGGCCCGGCGCAGCGCAGGGTCGCGGCTTCGGCTGCGTATACCTGGGCGGATATCTGTCCCACAACCTGCTGGATTTGCGCATCGCCGCGGGTGGTGTCGGCAGTGCCATGGCTGAACACCCGTTTGCGCTCGCGTATCTCTTGCGTCACATCGCGTTCTATCGCACGGCCGATGCCGGCCAGCACGGCCAGGAGTACCAGCTGGTAAAAGGCGGTCTGGTATTTGAAGCGGGTTTCGAAGGGGATCAGGTGCTCGGCAGGCAGCGGCACGTCCACATACACCGAGGTGCCGCTGCCGGTGGTGCGCTGGCCGAAGCCGTCCCAGTCGTCGCTGTGGGTGACGCCGGGGTGGCGGGCATCTACCACCGCGATGACATCAGCGCCGTTGTCCGAGCGCCGGGCATACACATCAATCCAGTCGGCGAAGATACTGCCGGTGCTGTA
This sequence comes from Pseudomonas sp. TMW22089, assembly GCF_022496645.1. Lineage (NCBI taxonomy): Bacteria > Pseudomonadati > Pseudomonadota > Gammaproteobacteria > Pseudomonadales > Pseudomonadaceae > Pseudomonas > Pseudomonas sp. TMW22089. The sequence continues at coordinate 9,559 of NZ_SCFG01000035.1, read as the reverse complement.
GTACTTGGCGCCGTTAAGCACAAAGCCGGCTGCCTGCGGGCTGACTTTGGTGATGACTTCGCCCAGCTTGACCGAGCCCACTTCGGTCCAGCCATTACCCACCAGCTCGCCTGCCACGAAACGTGCGAACCAGGCATCCCGGGCCGGACCTGGCGGTGCATTGAGGCGATCTTCGACAAATGCAAAGTGGGCACGCAGTGCTTGAGGGATATTGGAGTCAGCTTCGGCCAGCTCGATCAGCAGCTCAAACAGCTGGGGCACCGAAGCACCGGCCCCGCCGTGTTCGACCGGCACCCGCACCGCGCCAAAACCGGCCTGCTTGAGTAACAGGATGGATTCACGGGGCAGGTCACGGCCCTGTTCACGCACGACGTTGCCGGTGGCGATTTGCCGAAACAGCGGGCGGAAGCGATTGGCCAGGGTTTCGTAGTCGGTGCCCTGGGACAGAGGTGAGACGGTCATGGCAGTACTCCTGAAGAAAAAGATTCCTGCCTGGGGGATTGCATAGTCTGTGCCGTTTGCCCGGGCCTTTAAAAACGTCCCATGTGCACAGCGAACTGCCTGCCAGCCAACAGCGCTGCCACAACCTGTACCCAAATCGCACAGCCGCAATCCGTAGTCGCTGACGAGTCACGAGGCTGCGATCGGCAGCGAAGCTGTCGTTGATCCTGGCCCCAGGTTTATCAGCTCTATTGAGTACCCAGGTTTTGCGACTGCTGCGCCGCCATATGCCTCATCAGCGACTGCAAGACAGGTGTTGACGGCACGCCCTGTGCAATAGCGACTGCAATGATTTCCATTGTCGCAACGGCGTTGCAGCGCCGCAGTTTCAGGAGTAATTCGATGTCCCGCGAAATCCGTCTCAACGCTTTTGACATGAACTGTGTCGGCCACCAGTCCCCCGGCCTGTGGGCGCATCCCCGTGACCGTTCATGGCAGTACAAGGACCTCGAATACTGGACCGATCTGGCGAAAATCCTCGAGCGAGGCAAGTTCGACGGGCTGTTTATCGCCGATGTGCTGGGTATCTATGACGTCTACCGCGGTAACGGTGATGCTGCCATCCGCCAGGGCGCCCAGGTGCCGGTCAATGATCCGTTGCAGCTGATTCCACCGATGGCGCTGGTGACCGAGCACCTGGGGTTCGGCCTTACCGCTTCGCTGTCATTCGAGCACCCGTATCCCTTCGCCCGCCGCCTGTCGACCCTCGACCACCTGACCAAGGGCCGTGCCGGCTGGAACATAGTCACCTCCTATCTGGAAAGCGGCGCCAGGAACATCGGCCAGCAAGCACTGACCGAGCACGATGCGCGCTACGACTATGCCGAGGAGTACCTGCAAGTTTGCTACAAGCTGTGGGAAGGCAGCTGGGAGGAGGGGGCGATCTTGCGCGATCGCGAGCGGCGGGTATTCAGCGACCCGAGCAAGATTCATGAGATCCGCCATGTCGGCAAACACTTCCAGGTGCCGGGTATTCACCTGTGCGAACCCTCGCCCCAGCGCACGCCTCTGCTGTATCAGGCCGGCGCTTCCAGTCGTGGCCGCCAGTTTGCTGCCGAGCAGGCCGAATGCGTGTTTGTCGCCGCGCCGTCCAAGGTCTTGCTGAAAAAAACTGTCAGCGATATCCGTCGGCGTGCTGCCGAGGCGGGCCGCGATCCGGCAAAAATCCTGATCTTCAACTTGCAAACGGTGATCCTCGGCGAAACCGATGCCCTGGCCAAAGCCAAGTTTGAAGAATACAAAAGCTATGTCAGCTACGAAGGCGCGATGGCCTTGATCTCGGGCTGGACCGGTATCGACTTCAGCCAGTTCAAGCCCGATCAGGCGCTTGAAAACGTGCCCACCAATGCGATCAAATCGGCGGTGGAAACCTTCTCCAGCGCTGATCCAGATACCCTCTGGACCCCCAATGCACTGGCCGACTGGGTGGGTATCGGCGGCTTTGGCCCGCTGTTCGTCGGCGGCCCTGAAACCGTGGCCGACCTGCTTGAAGAATGGGTCGAAGAGACCGGGGTCGACGGCTTCAATCTGGCCTATGCGGTGACCCACGAGACCTTTATTGATGCCGTGGAGTTGCTGGTTCCGGAGTTGCAAAAACGTGGTGTTTACAAAAAGGAATACACCAAGGGCACCTTGCGCGAGAAGCTGTTCGGCGAAGGCCCGCGCCTGGCGGACGGGCATCCGGGGGCGGCCTGGCGCAACCTCGGTGAATTGAACCGCGCCCGACAAAAAGAGCGCGCCTGAGTCGCAACGCTGGACACCGCAGGATCTGCAGAAGATCCTGCCGGTCGAACTGTAAAAACCCCAAAGCGAGTGAATACCATGAGCGAGCCACAAGCCGGACAGGCAACCCCTGCCATCCGCGAGGCCGATGTCTTGATTGTTGGCGGTGGCCTGAGCGGCACCCTGTTGGCCATGCAACTGCTGCGCTTGCCAGGTGCCCGGCGCATCGTGCTGGTGGAGCCCCGGCCCGAGCTGGGACGTGGCGAAGCCTACAGTGCGACGCAACTGGGGCACACCCTGAACGGCAATGCGGCGCGCATGAGCGTCGAGCCGGACGATCCCGATGACCTGACCCGCTGGCTTGAAGCGCACATCGCCGCTGGTGGCTGGCCGGAGTCCGATCAACAGCATGTAGCGGTGGCCGAGCTGTTCCCGCCACGGGGGCTGTTCGGGCTGTATGCCCAGCAGAAACTGGCGCAGGCACAGCAAATCGGAGCCGCGGCAGGTTCAACCCTGACCCACGTCCTTGATGCCGTGGTGGACCTGCAAACCCATGAACAGGGGGTCACAGTGACCCTTGGCGACGGTGGCCAATGGCAAGCCGCTGCAGCTGTGCTGGCCACCGGAATGTTCCCGGCCGCGCGTACCGCCCAGCGCCAGTCCAGCGGGCTCAATGCCGCTGCCCTGGACCCCTGGGATGTTGCAGCCTTGCGTGGTTTGCCGGTGGATGCGCGGGTGCTGATCATCGGCTCCGGGCTGACCATGGTCGATGCCCTGGAGACCTTGCATCAGGCCGGGCATCGCGGTCCGATCCAGGTCTACTCGCGCCACGGGCTACTGCCCCAGGTTCGACGCCAGCCGCCGGTTTGGGAAGACTTTCTGACCCTGGCACCACAGCTGCGCAGCCCCCTGCAATTGTTCCGTGAACTGCGCCGCCAATGTCGTTTGGCACAGGCCCGGGATATCGACTGGCAAGCACCGCTGGATACGGTACGGGTGCATATAGGCAGGCTCTGGAACCAGGCCAGCGATGCGCAACGGCGTCAGTTTGTACGCCATGTGCGGCCCTGGTGGGAAAGTCATCACCACCGTTCGCCACCCCAGGGCAATGCGTTACTGCAACGCCTGCTCAGTGAAGGCCGCCTGACGATTACCGCAGCCTCCCTGCAAGGGGTGGACGCGGTGGGCGGTCGGCCACGGATTCGTCTGCGCTACCGGGGGCAGGCTGAATCGGTATGGGTCGAAGGTGACGGGCTGATCAACTCCACCGGCATCGAGTACGACTGGCGCCGGGTGGATAAACCGCTGCCGGTACAGCTGTTGCGACGTGGGCTGGTGCAGCCCGGAAATCTGGGGTTGGGGATTGCTGCCGATGCTTCAGGTGCCGTGCTGGATGCGGCATCACAGCCTGCGCCACGGCTGTTTGCCATGGGCCCGCCATTGCGCGGAATGTGGTGGGAAAGCACTGCGGTGACCGACGTTGCCTTGCAGGCCAAGGCTCTGGCAGAGCGGTTGGCCAGGCAAGCTCGCCTGTAGGAGCGAGCTTGCTCGCGAGCTTCTCAAGAAGGCCGCGTTCATTCGGTCAGCAATATAGGCTCGATAAAAAGCTCGCGAGCAAGCGCCTACAGGGTTTTATGTTGAAGGTTACAGAACCTGTGGGCGCCTGGTTATTCGGCCAGCGAGGGCTTCTGCCAGAGGTTGATCCCGCCTTCCTGGGCGAAGCGGTCGATCTCGGCCAGTTCCAGCTCGCTGAAGCTCAGGTTCTGCAACGCCGCGACGTTCTCGATGATTTGCTCCGGCCGGCTGGCACCTATCAGCGCCGAGGTCACCCGCGGATCGCGCAATGTCCAGGCCAGCGCCATCTGGGCCAGGCTTTGGCCGCGGCGTTTGGCGATCTCGTTCAGTGCACGCACATGGGCGATATTGGCGTCGGACAGATGCGAGGCTTGCAGCGAGCCACCCCCCGGACGATTGACCCGTGCATCGGCCGGTACCCCGTTGAGGTACTTGTCGGTCAGCAGCCCCTGAGCCAGCGGAGTAAAGGCAATCACGCCGGTGCCCAGCTCCTCGGTGGTGTCCAGCAGGTCCTTTTCAACCCAGCGATTAAGCAGGTTGTACGCCGGCTGGTGGATCAGCAACGGCACTTTCCACTCTTTGAGCAAGGCCGCCATTTCGCGGGTTTTTACCCCGGAATACGAGGAGATCCCGATGTACAGCGCCTTGCCCTGTTGCACTGCGGTGGCCAGGGCGCTGGCGGTTTCTTCCAGTGGCGTGTCGGGATCGAAGCGGTGCGAGTAGAAGATGTCGACATAGTCCAGCCCCAGGCGCTGCAGGCTCTGATCCAGGCTGGCCAGTACGTACTTGCGCGAACCGCCGCCCTGGCCGTACGGGCCGGGCCACATGTCCCAGCCGGCTTTACTGGAGATAATCAGCTCGTCACGGTAGTGCTTGAAGTCTTCGCGCAATAAACGGCCAAAGTTGATCTCGGCACTGCCGTAGGGCGGGCCGTAGTTGTTGGCCAGGTCAAAGTGGTTGATGCCCAGGTCGAAGGCAGTACGCAACAGCGCGCGCTGGGTGTCGATCGGCGTGCTGTCGCCAAAGTTGTGCCACAGGCCCAAAGACAGTGCTGGTAGCAGCAGCCCGCTGCGACCGGTACGGCGATAAGGGATGGATTGATAGCGGTTTTCGGCAGCGATATAAGTCATCGAATCCTCATGGGGCAGGTGTTTGGACAGGTCAGATGCACAGGTTTAGCATTCTTTCGCTTTGCGGTGTGTCATTGGGCCGGCGTTTGTTGACCGCCAGTTCGCCGATGTTGATCAGTCGGGAGCGGGTGATGTTGCGGCTCAGGCCCAGCAGTTTGGCGGTGTGGACCTGATTGTAGTGACAGAAGCGGTAGGCAGCGCGGAACAGAACCTCCTCGACTTTCTCGTGCAGGGCTGCGGGGTGTTCTTCAAAGAGTTGCTGGAAGGCCCGCTCCAGCAGGGCTTCGGCAGATTTGTCGGTGCCGGCGGGCTCCTCCTGGCGTTCGATGCGCATATTGGACAGGCGCAAATCGCCACTCTGGATCAGGCCGTCGCGGCAGATCAACAGCGTGTGATGGATCACGTTTTCCAGCTCGCGGATGTTGCCCGGCCAGCCATAGCCCTGCAGCTTGCTTTGCGCTGCAGGACTTAGCCGTACCTCACCGTAGCCCAGGCGTTTGCTGTAGGCCTCGATAAAGTGCCGGATCAACGGCAGGATGTCGCCGGGCCGCTCGCGCAACGGGCTCAGCTCAAGGCTTACCACGTCCAGGCGATAAAACAGGTCCTCACGAAAATGCCCGGCATTAATCGCCTTTTCCAGCTGCACGTTGGTGGCCGCCAGCACCCGCACGTCGATGGGTATGCTTTTACGCGACCCCAGGCGCACCACCTCGCGCTCCTGCAGCACCCGCAGCAGCTTGACCTGGATGGCCATCGGCAAATCACCGATTTCATCGAGGAACAGGGTGCCGCCGTCAGCTTCTTCGAACCAGCCGGCCTTGGCACTGAGCGCGCCGGTGAAGGCGCCTTTCTCGTGCCCAAACAGCTCCGCTTCCACCAGTGACTCCGAAAACGCGCCGCAGTTGACCGCAATGAACGGCCGGTTACGGCGTGCGCTCAGGTTGTGAAGATGGCGGGCGACCAGTTCTTTGCCGGTTCCGGTTTCACCAATGATCAGTACGCTGGCTTCGCTGGGGGCGACTTGCTGCAAATGGGCCAGCAACGCTCTGGATTTCGGGTCTTCGAATACTTGCGCGGTGGCGCGGATCGACGTTGCCAGGGCGGGTGAGGGCGGTAGCGTCAAAAGCTGCATAGGCTTCTCTAGGAATAGAAAGTGGGAGTAGGCAGGTTCTGGTTCAGTGCCCAGTCGCCCAATTCTTGAAGCTTGTAATCCAGCGGATCGTGCAGGCTTTGGGTACGCAGGTTGCGCCAGTGCCGGTCCAGACCTACAGCGGCGTGGGTGGCGCGGGCGCCGGTGACTTCAAAAACCTTGCTGCACAGCTCCAGCCCGTGGCGGTGGGCGGCGACTTTGGCGGTGGCGATGGCGACGGCCACCTGTCCGCGCTCCTGTTCGCTGAGCCTGGGACCCTTGGCCCAGGCCTTGTCCAGTTGCGCGGCGGCGTGCTCGACCAGCAGCCGGGCACTTTCCAGGCCCACCCAGAAATCGCCGTAGTGCCCCAGTACATAGGGGTCCTGATGGTTTTGCGCGGCGCCGGATTTAAACCAGGGGCGGGTTTCACCGAGGGTGTACTGGCGTGCCTCTTCGAACGCGCCCTGAGCGATGCCGAGAAAAATGTTGGCGAAATGCAGCTGTGCAATCAGAGGCCGCAGGCAGGCGAACGGGGTGCTCAAAGGCCCCGGATCGAGCAGCAAGTCCGACTCTTCGACCCGTACCCGCTCGAAGGTGGCACTGCCACTGTCGGTCTGGCGCTGGCCCATGTTGTCCCAGTCGCCATGCAAGGTAATGCCGGTACGTGCGCTGGGAATGGCGGCGATCAACAGCTTGCCACCGGCGGCCTCATCCACCGCCGAGGCGATCAGCATCTGCGAGTCGCTGGCGCCGGAGCAGAAACTTTTTTTACCGGAGAATTCGCGCCAGCTGCCGAAATTGCGCACGGTGGTGCGGGTGTCCAGCGGGTTGAGGGCGTTGCCCCAAAACCAGTTCTGGCGGGCGGTCAGTTCGAACCAGGGCTGCCATTGCTCGGGGCGTGCGAACAGCCGGACAGTGGCGAGCATCAAGTGATGAAAGCCCAATACGTGGGCAATGGAACTGTCGACCCGGGCGAACTCGCGCACCACCTCAAAGGTATCGCTCCAGCTGGCGCCGAGGCCGCCGAACTGGCGGGGAATACTCATGGCCAGCAGGCCGCTGGCGCGCAGGGCATCCCGTTGCGCAATGGGCGTACCGCCACGCTCGTCGCGTTCGACCGCGCTGTGGGCGAACTCGCTGGCCAGCGCCCGGGCGGTGTGCAGCGGGGTAAGTGCTGCGTCTTGTAGATGGGCTGTCACGGGTTATGGCCTCCATTCAAAAAATCCTGCCGCTGTGCCGCTGTGCCGCTGTGTTTCTGTAGGAGCGAGCTTGCTCGCGAGCCGTTTGGGGCGGTTTTATATCTGCGGCGCTGTTGTGAAGAGCTCGCGAGGCAAGCTCGCTCCTACACAGCAAGCTCGCTCCTACAGTTGGTTCGATACAGGGCAGGCCTCAGGCTTTGGCCGGCAGGACGTCGTTGGCGATCATTTCGCCAAAGGGGCCGGTCAGATTGGTGATGCCGCGTCCAGCCAGGCTGGCATACGGCTCGGGCAACAAGGGGAATACCAGCTCGGCAAAGCGGTAGGCCTCTTCCAGATGCGGATAGCCGGAGAAGATGAAGCTCTCGATCCCCAGGTCGGCGTACTCCTTGATCCGCGCTGCCACCTGTTGCGGGTTGCCCACCAGTGCAGTACCGGCGCCACCGCGCACCAGGCCGACACCGGCCCACAGGTTGGGGGCGATTTGCAGGTTGTCGCGACGGCCGTCATGCAGCGCGGCCATACGCCGCTGGCCTTCAGAATCAAAGCGCGAGAAGGACTTCTGGGCGGCGGCAATGGTCTCGTCGCTGATGTGTTCGATCAGTTTGTCAGCCGCTGCCCAGGCTTGCTGTTCGGTCTCGCGCACGATGACATGCAGGCGGATACCGAAGCGCAGGGTACGGCCCTGGCGGGCAGCACGCTGGCGTACATCGGCCAGTTTTTCGGCCACGGCCGCCGGTGGTTCGCCCCAGGTCAGGTACACGTCGACCTGTTCGGCAGCCAGTTCGTGGGCGGCTTCGGAAGAGCCGCCGAAATACAGCGGCGGATAGGGTTTCTGCACGGGCGGGTAGAGCGCCTTGGCGTTCTGTACGCGCAGGTGCTTGCCTTCGAAATCCACAGCTTCGCCTTGCAGGACCCGGCGCCAGATTTTCAGGAATTCGTCGGTGACTTCATAGCGCTCGCTGTGATCGAGGAAGCTGCCGTCGCCACGGTTTTCATCCGGGTCGCCGCCAGTCACCACATTGATCAGCAGGCGCCCGCCGGACAGCCGGTCCAGGGTTGCGGCCATGCGTGCCGAGACCGTCGGCGAAATGATCCCCGGGCGGATGGCCACCAGATAACGTAAACGCTCGGTCAGCGGCACCAGTGCCGAGGCGATCACCCACGAGTCTTCGCACGAGCGGCCGGTGGGGATCAGCACCCCGTGGTAGCCCAGATCGTCGGCCGCCTGGGCCACCTGTTTCAGGTAGTTGAGGGTGACCGGGCGGGCGCCCTGGGCGGTACCCAGGTAATGGCCGTCGCCGTGGGTGGGAAGAAACCAGAACACATCCATGACAGAGTCCTTAAGCGATTTTCAGCAGGTTCCTGGCAGACACGCCGAACAACGGCGCGGCACGTTCTGCAGCAAGGCGGATGCGAGTCTTCAAGGGCTCACTGGTTATCTGGTAATTGGCAAAATCGGATTCGACGGCATACACCCCGATCGGCAGGGTCAGTGCCTGAAAGAAACCGAACAGCGGCCGCAACTGGTGTTCGAGCACCAGGGCGTGGCGCTCACTGCCGCCGGTGGCGGCCAGCAACACCGGGGTATCGATCAGGCCGTTGATATCCACCAGATCGAACAGGTGCTTGAGCAGCCCCGGGTAGGAGCCGCGATAGACCGGTGTCGCAACAATCAGCAGGTCGGCGTTCTCGATGGCCCGGATCTGTGCTTCGACCTCGGGGCCAAGCTCCTGGCGTGACAGGGCGCCGCCCAATTGCCGGGCGATATCGCCCAGCTCAATCAAGTGACTTTCGAGGGTAAGCCGGGTTTTCAGTTCGTCGAGAATCGCCTCGGCCAGCACCAGGGTGCGTGAAGGGCTGAATGCTCCCCCGGAAACGACGACGACTTGCAGCGCTTGAGACATGGTTGATCCTTGGCTGTTGGGCAGCGGACTGTGGACAGGTAATACCCTTGAGCAAACTCCGTACCAACAGACAAAGCCCCTGAATGCGGGGGTTGGCGCATCGGCTGCTGTTTTTGGGGCAGGTGTTTGCTGATCCACTGTTGGCTGGGCAACAGTTCCTGCAGGCCCGACGGCTGGATCCGGGCATAAACATTGGCCATAACTATCCCCTTTTGGCCTGCCTCCCACTGTGATGCGCCAGGGTTGTCGGCAAGAATCAAAAGCACCCGCCCTCTAAGGAAACTCTGAAAAGGACTTCCAAATCTGGTGAAATACGCCTGTCCCACGAACTGAACGGTTGAGCCCCGATGAAGCAAATGTCTTTCGCTGATGCCGAGTACGCAGGCAAACGTAAGCAGA
>NZ_SCFG01000034.1:0-37593 GCF_022496645.1 Pseudomonas sp. TMW22089 | reverse complement strand
AGGTGCTCTTCCGCAAAAAATAGTGAACTGACAGGAGGAAAGGTCTGTTTTTCGATTAAGTCGGTGTTTTTTGAACCTCAGACAGCTAGACCGTTAAAAACGGCTGCTTACTTCAGACCTTCCCTAGAGTCGATGTCTGTTGGGACACCTGTTATTTCGTTTGACGCCAATTATGGGCCTAAAGAAATTATTCAAAACGGTGAAAACGGTTTTCTTGTGAATAGCGAGCAGGAGTGTGCTGCAAAAATCGTTAAGTTGGCGCAGGATAATTCACTGTTTGATTATTTGGCAAAAGGCGGAATTGAAAGTTCAAACCGTTATTCGCCAGATTTGGTAGGCCAAAAGTGGTTGGGGCTTGTCAAAAATTTGAGCGGCGGAGAAAGCTATAACAATGATTTTGGCGAGAGAACCGTATTTGAAAATACTAACTCCAGTAGTTCCGGGAGTATTTTTATCTCTGCCAGCGAAATTGCCGGACGCCCGCTTGATTGCGTTAGGCGGGTAGAGATCGTTCGTATAGACAGGACAAAAGTGTTCAACGACCAGTACTCCAAGCTTGAGCCGGGGGTCTACCGAGTTCATAGCATAACTCATGAACCTGGTTCATTCAGGTATGCCATTAAGATTGCTCATGGCGGGCGACAGCATAAAGGTGTCATCCCACTAAAGTCGCTGACGTTCAAACTGCTCAGTTAAGGGCCGTTGTGTGGGTGTAGGTGCTTGCTCATGTGATCTTGCCCCCCCCCAGTGTTGTCTATAAACATCAAGCCTGCCGAGTGCAGGCTTTTTTTTGCCTGGAGATAAGCAATGCCATTACCACGCAGCACCGGCTCCCTGGCAAAGCACTTGGGCAATACGCCCCGGACTGATGGCGCCGGTCAGAAACATCGTGAGCGTGGCCTGATCCAGTTCGCCGGCCGGACTAACCATGTCGAGTATGGCGAAGCCAGGGCCTCGAACACCGGCTGCGGTTTCTTGCGGCAAGCTGCGTAAAGTCTTTTATTCAGCCTTCGCAGAGTGTTGGCAATATTCCGTGAAAAATACCGTGCGCTGGCAGGTGGCCCACGCTGTGCCCTTGAGCCCGGTTAGTCCGAAAGAGGTAAGTACCGACGGGGGAGGTTGTGAAAGGATTGAAAGGCCCGGGCTCCGGGTTCATGCAGGAGCCGATCCGGCGAAGTGCAGGGGTGCTTTTTAAACGTATGACAAGGAGATCAATGTTGACGGACGCCTTTGACTTTATCGTGGTGGGCTCCGGCTCGGCGGGCGGCACCTTGGCGGCGCGTCTCAGCGAAGACGGCCGCTACCGGGTGCTGGTGCTGGAGGCCGGCGGCAGTCACAAGCATTTTTTAGTCCGAATGCCCGCAGGTTGGGGAGCAATGACGTACAGCCCCAGATTTTCCTGGATGCACAAGACCGAGCCGGAAAAGTATGCCGGCGGCCGCCGCATGAAGATGCCCAGGGGCAAGCTCGTCGGCGGCTCGTCCTCGATCAACGGCATGATCTATATCCGCGGGCACGAGCAAGATTACGCCGATTGGGTCGCGGCGGGCGCCACGGGCTGGAGTTGGCCGGAGCTGTTGCCGCACTTTGTGCGAACCGAAGATCAGCAGCGCATTCATAATGCCTGGCATGGCCGGGGCGGCCCGCTTTCGGCGAGCGACCTGCCGGCAGTGCATCCGCTGACGCACTCGATGGTTGACGCCGCCATACAGGCGGGCCTGGAACGGGTCGACGATTTCAATGATGGTCAGGCCAAGGGTGCGGGAGTCTTTCAGGTCAATTTCCGTGACGGTCGGCGCTCCTCGATTGCCAGCAATGCGATCGAGCCGGCCCTGCGCCGACCCAATTTCAAGCTGGTGATGCGGGCGATGGTGCAGCGGATTGTTTTTGAAGGGCTCCGCGCAACCGGCGTGGAATACAGCCTGCCTGATGGCAGCCGCCACCTCGCCAAGGCCCGGCGCGAAATATTGCTGTGCGCCGGGGCCGTACAGTCGCCTCAGTTGCTGATGGTCTCGGGCGTCGGGCCGGCTTCGCAGTTACAGGCCCTGGGTATCCCGGTTGTGGTGGACTTGCCCGGGGTGGGCGAAAACCTGCAGGACCACGTGAGTGCGCCGTTGTGCTGGAGGTTAAAACCGGGCGTGTGCGGGATGAACAGCCGGTTCCGTGGCGTGGGCCTGGCGGGCTCGGTACTGCGTTACCTGGCGAGCCGCACCGGGCCGATGACGAGCCCGCCCGCGGAATTCGGCTGCTACCTCAAGAGCGATCCCGATCTGGCGTATAACGATATTCAGGTATTCGGCCTGCCGATGACCGGCCAGAGCGATGGCGACAGCGACAAGGCCGCGCAACCGGACCGTTTCGAGGGCATGACGCTGGGGCCCTTTCAGGGGCGGCCGTTCTCACGCGGCCATGTACGACTCAAAAGCCGCGACATGGATCAACACCCGGCGATCACCATGAACTATCTGCACGACGCGCGTGACCGTCGTGCGCTGATCTGGTCATTGCGCTGGTTACGGGACATGGCGAAACAGCCGGCGCTGGCCGGATTGATCGACACTGAGGTCCGACCCGGCCCGCAGGTGCAGACCGACAAACAATGGCTGGACTGGATGGAGCCTTTGCTCACCACTGCCTATCACCCTGTGGGCACCTGCCGTATGGGGCATGCTGATGACCCGATGGCCGTCTGCACGCCTGATCTGCGTGTACGCGGGGTACAGGGTTTACGGGTAATCGATGCGTCGGTCATGCCCAATCTGATCTGCGGCAATACCAATGCCACGACTGTGGTGATTGGCGACAAGGGCGCCGATCTGGTCTTGGGGCACGCGCCGCTGGCGCCTCTGCATCTGTGACGTCTACTGTCTTTAGTCTGCTGGCAAATGGTGCAAGAGGGGCGTGGGAGTCATCGCTGAATCACCAGATGAATGTCCATGTCGGGTTGGCCCAAACAATCCAGTCACTCAGAACATTGCAAAAGCCGGAGCCTGAGTTTTCACCCTCCCGCGTGGAGGTGAATGGGATATCTTGTTGGGCTGTCAATCTGCTCAACAATTCAGGGAAGTCAATGCTGAGCTCACGTGTATCAAATGGTCAGCAATCAATGTCCGGTCGATCAGAGCCGGCGGTGCCCTGGTGGAGCTTTACGAAGACCGTCCTGGCCGCTACCGCCTTGTCATTGGTGCGTGATGGCCGGGTCGCACTGGACGCTTCGATTCTTGATCAGCCTTTCACGTTGCGCCAACTGCTTCGACATGAAGCAGGGCTCGCCGATTATGCCGAGCTTGCGGATTATCACGCCGCCGTCGCCAACGGTGAGGCCGCCTGGACAGTCGACGAGATGATGCAGCGCCTTGATGGTGCCCGGCTTCGATATAGCCCCGGAGCCGGTTGGCGTTACTCGAATGTTGGCTACCTGCTCATCGGCAAGCTTATTGAACAGGTGACTGATCTGTCGCTCGAAGAGGCAGTGAGTCGATACACACTGAAGCCGCTGGGCCTCTCGAACGTTCGCTTCGCTAGAACCCGGGCAGATTTACCCGATTCCTGCCTTGGGAGCACATCAAGTTATGACCCCGGCTGGGTTTATCATGGCTTGCTGATCGGCCCTGTTTCGCAAGCAGCACTATTCCTCGACCGGCTTCTCGCGGGGCATTTACTCCCTTCGGGCTTGCTCCAGGGCATGCAGATAGCAAAAGCATTGGGTGGCCCGATTCCGGGACGTCCATGGATGACGCCAGGATACGGCCTGGGGTTGATGCTGGGTTCGATCGAAGGGGGCTTTACCCTCAGCGGACATACAGGTTGCGGCCCTGGTAGCGTCATTGCTGTGTATCGTACCTGCAAAGGTGATTCATCGGCTTGTTGCGCTGTTTTTTGCACTGGCACCAGTGAAGGCGCTGTCGAAGCCCTCGTTGTTGGGCAACTGTTACAAGATTTGCGGTAGGAGCATGACGTTGTCCAAGTCCCTTGGGCGCCAACGCCATAATCGCCGTATCACTGCATTACAGGCTCGGGGGTCAGGCGCATCAAGCTAAAGCTTTTGCGGCATTTGATTGGCAATAACTTGCTGATTTACCAGTAATAAACTGTGCCGTTCACATTGCCCTCGCCTCCAGGAAGCCTCAAAGGGTTGTATTCAAGTCACTGGCCAGACCATGGCGCAGCGGCTGTGCGGGGCGAATCCGTGCCTGTACTCCTCGCGCAATATCGCCGCCAGCCTCGGGTCCAGATCTGTGGCAGCTTTAGTCCGAAAGCCTGTGCGGGCGTAAAATGGTGCATTCCATGGCACGTTTGTGAACGTCGTGAGCGTCACGAAACCCAGTCGGTTTGACCGTGCATAATCCTTCGCGGCCTCAATCAGATGCCGCCCTGTGCCTTGTCCTTGCATCGATTGCATCACTGATAATTCATGGATGTGAAGATCATTGCCGTGGCGCTCAGCACTGAGAAATCCTTGCGGTCGACTTTCTGCATCAAGTGCAACCCAGCATGTCGATAGCGCTATGAGTTGGTTATGGCGCTCGATGGACATCGGGGGCGAATCGGCCAGCCAGCTCAACTCGTCAATCATGCGAAATGCTTGAGCTGCGCAGATTTCAATGGCGGGCAGGCATTGTGCATCTTCCGGTACAGCAAGGCGGATAATCGCGGGCATGGGTCGTCCTTGGTGATGTGAATGGGAGGGCGGTAATACTGGAAAACCAGTATTGAATAATAGTTGGAGGCACCATGCGCCCGGATGATCAAGTTGAGTGGTTGTGGTGATCACTGAACTCATCACAACCCGAGCTTACGAAAAAACGCCCCATTGTTGAGGCGGGAGATGCCTGATCCCTGTCATTCGTTGCAATGGCAGGCAAGTCAAAACGTCTTGAGCTAAATAAGTTTGCAGTATGGCTATATGCTACTTTTTAAAGTGACTTACTTACCGGTGTTCAAAGGAGTTGGCATGTTTACTGAAATCAAGCCCGGTGAAAAACTCGAGCAAAATGATGGCAGCAGTGCCATGGCCGGCATGTGAATCCCCCCAGCAATCAAAAGCCCCCCCCGACTGTCCACAAACACCTGCCTCTGGACTGGCCGCAGCGATCAGCCTGACGTAGCGGCTCGCAAATCTGCTCCATTCATGGGCTGGATTTCTTCAATAACTGGCTGATTTTCAAGATAATATCTGTGGATCGAAAATCGCCGGTGCTGGTTCGATTGCGGCTTCGACCTGCACCTTCAAAACCCTGCAGATTCAAGTCTGCGGGTTTTTTTATGGGCGCGGGAAAGTCAGGGAGTTCGACGCTTCACCGGCTTGTCCAGTGCCGCCGGGGCTTTGGTCTGCCTGCTGCGTGTCACTGGGCGGGAAGTCATCGCGCAGTGCTCAAGACGTTTTCCCTGATGCCACGGATCGAGTATTATTCAAAATGTATCTAGGAATAATCCTAAAAGTAGTACGACAATAGATTTTATTCGTCCCGTGTGTGCAGCAAGTCAGTCGCGAATATATCGACAACCTCCAGGCGACGCTCCACAACTTGCCGGCAATGAACATGCTCGGCATGCAGCCATCGATAGGATGGGATGGTGGTCATGAGTATTTTTAAGGAATGGTTTTGACAAAACGTAGGCAGGTAGCAATTGTTGGTAATTCTTTCCGTTTCCCCGGTTCCACGGCCAGCAGTTTCTGGCAGAACCTGATAGAGGGGCGCGATCTGGTGACCCAGGTCGATGCTTCCCGCTGGGAACATGCCGAGTTTTTACATCCTGACAAAGCCAGTCCGGCCTCCACGTATACCTTCGCCTCGGGCTCTCTGGGCGATATCACTGCTTTTGATGCGGGCTTTTTCAGCATTTCGCCACGCGAAGCCATGATGATGGATCCGCAACAGCGAATGTTGCTCGAAATGTGCTGGGAAACCTTCGAAAACGCAGGGGTTAAACCGTCTAGCCTGCGGGGCAGCAATTGTGGCGTTTACCTGGGTATTGCCAGCGTCGAGCAGGCTTACCGTGTGGTCGATGACATGGCGTCCATCGACGCGGCAACGGCCACTGGTAATACCATGAGTATTGCCGCCAATCGTCTGTCCTTCTTTTATGACCTTCGTGGCCCGAGCATGGCCATCGACACCGCATGTTCTTCTTCACTGGTTGCCTTCCACCAGGCGTGTCAGGCAATTCTCAGTGGTGATATCGACCAGGCCGTGACCGGCGGTATCAGCCTGCACATGCACCCGTTCGGCTTCATGATTTTTGCCAAGGCCTCAATGCTGTCGCGTACGGGGCGTTGCCAGTCGTTCGATCAGAACGGTGATGGTTATGCGCGTTCGGAGGGCGGTGGACTGTTCTTGCTCAAGGACTATGATCAGGCCCTGGCTGATGGCAACCCGATTCTGGCCGTGGTTGCGGCCAGCGCTGTGAATACCGATGGCCGCAAGTCGAGTCTGACGCTGCCCAGCGCCGATGCTCAGGCAGCGTTGCTTAAAGGCGTTTACGCCAAGGCCGGCATCGACCCTTCGCAGCTGGATTACCTTGAAGCCCATGGCACGGGAACCGCAGTCGGTGACCCCATTGAGAGTCGGGCCATCGGCGAGTCACTGGGCCAGGCCCGTGGCGCCGGTAACCCGCTGCCGATAGGGTCTGTTAAAAGCAATCTTGGGCACCTCGAGGCAGCATCGGGTGTGGCGGGATTGATGAAGGCCCTCAACTGCCTGAATGAGCGGATGGTGCCCGCGACCATCGGCGGCGACGCACTCAACCCGACGATTCCGTTTGCCGACCTGAACCTGCAGGTAGTCACCGCCAATCAGCCACTCAAGGCTGCAGGGCAACTGACTGTCGGTATCAACTCTTTCGGATTTGGCGGCGCCAACGCTCACGTTATTTTGCAAAGTGCCGAGCCTGTCGCAGCCTCCCGCGAGTCAACGCCAGTGCGCCGCCTGCCGTTGATGCTGAGCGCCAAAGACGCAGAAGGCTTGCGTGCTACGGCTCAGGATTACGCTGATTATCTGGCGTCCAGGCCTGAGGCCGATTTTTACGACGTCGCCTATCAAACCCTGTTTCGCCGTGATGCTCACACCCATCGCCTGCTGTTGATTGGCTCCGATTGTGCCCAGGCTGCGCAAGCTCTGGCCGACTACGCCCAGGATCCGAGCCTGAGCGAATTGAGCTCAGTGGTCGAGGCAGGTCAGGCCCTGGACAACGCCGAGGGCCCGGTCTTTATCTATTCGGGTAACGGTTCGCAATGGCAAGGCATGGGCCGGGGGATGCTCGGCGACCCTGTGTTTGAACAGGCCGTGGCCGAAGTCGATGCACTGTTCCAGCCATTGGCCGGTTATTCGCTGCGGGCCGAGCTGCTGGGTGAAAACGGCGACGACCGTTATGTGCGTACCGAGATCGCTCAACCTGCGCTGTTTGCCTTGCAAGTGGCAGTCACCCGCGTGCTGGCGGCGCAAGGTTTTCATCCGTGCGCCGTGATCGGTCACAGCGTCGGTGAAGTAGCGGCCGCATGGGCCAGTGGTGCCCTGAGCCTGGAAGACGCGACTCAAGTCATTTTCCATCGCAGTCGTCTGCAAGGGCTGACCCGTGGTACTGGCCGTATGGCCGCTGTCGGCCTGTGCGCCGAAGCGACTGCGGCAGTGCTGGTGGAACTTGGGCTGGACCAGCAACTGGTGATCGCGGGCGAAAACAGCAGCCGTGGCGCCACGGTGGCAGGTCCGCTGGAAGCCTTGACTCAGCTTGAGCAAGTGCTGAGCGAGCGCCAGGTGTTTATCCGCCTGCTGGATCTGGATTACGCGTTCCACTCCCCGAGCATGAACCCTATAGAGCAGCAAGTGATTGCTGATCTGGCGCACATTCGCCCGCGCAGTACCACTCTTCCATTCTATTCCACCGTGATTGGCGGCGAGCTGGACGGTAAGAGTCTGGACAGCCACTACTGGTGGCAGAACATTCGTATGCCGGTGTTGTTCCAGGGCGCGATGGATGCACTGGTGGCGCAGGGCTTCAACCTGTTTGTCGAGGTGGGCCCGCACCCGATTTTGCGCTCCTATGTGGCTGATGCACTGACGGGCGCCGAGCGCTCAGGCCAGGTGATTGGCACATTGTTGCGCAAGGATCACAGCGTTTTCCTGCTGGAACGCAGCGTTGCCAAACTGCTGATTGCCGGTGCGCAACCGCAGTGGCAAACGCATTTCCCGGTGACCGGGCGCCACGTGAATCTGCCGAACTACAGCTGGCAGCGCGAACACTTCTACCTGCCGGTCAGCGCCGAGTCGCTCGGGGTACTGCAACGCAAGCGTGTGCACCCTTTGTTGGGTCACTTGCTGCCTGATCGTGCGCTGACGTGGGAAAACCGCCTCGATACCCAGTTGTTCCCTAGCCTGGGCGATCACAAGGTCGGTGAAGCGGTATTGTTTCCTGGTGCAGGCTTTAGCGAGTTGGCGCTGGCGGCGGCCTTGCAGCACCAGCCGGGCGAGTTCGTCGACATCGAAGAGCTGGAAATTCACAACCCGCTGCTACTCAGTCATGACGCCAGCAAAAAAATCCGCATCAATATCGAACCGGCTGATGGCACCTTGCACATTTCTTCCCGCGGCCATGCCCAGCACGAAGAATGGGTACAGCACGTGGTGGCGCGTCTTCCCGGTGAAGCCCGAGGCGTGATGCTGGACGGGCGTGCACCGGCCTTGCCGTCACGCCCGGCGGACTTTACCGGTGCACAGCATTTGGCGCTGACCTGTGCCGTGGGCCTGAACTACGGCCCGGCTTATCAAACCGTCGCGGCAGTGTGGGTCGAGCCGGCCCGCATCCTCGCGCAATTGAGCGTGCCTGAGGTTATCCGTCCTGAAATGAACGACCTGTACGTGCACCCGGCATTGCTGGATGGCGCGTTCCAGCTGATTACCGAATTGCTGGTGGGCCAACCCGGCACGAACAAGGGGTTGGCGTTTATTCCAGTGAAGCTGGGGCGTATCGCCTACAGCAAGGCGGGCGGCGTGCCGTGCCTGGCCGAGGTGCGCCAGCTCAAACGCACTGAGCATTCGTTGCTGGTGGATTTCACCCTGTTCGACGCCACTGGCGCTGCCGTGTTGTCGATAAAGGACGCGCGCTTTCGCGGTGTGCGTCTGCAGCGTGACCGCAACGGTGATATCAAGCACATGGCCCACGTGGGCATGGCTGCTCCTGGCCAGGTCACGCCGGTGCAGCGGGTCGCCATCGACAGCTCGCCGTTACTGACGCATTTTCAGACCCTGGGTGATGAGCCAGCGCAGCTGCGCTACCTGAACGAAGTCGAGCCATTGCTGGATGTATTGTGCGCCAGTTTCGTGCAGGACCTGATCGAGCAGGCGGGTGGTCAACTCAGCGCTGAGCAAATCAGCCTGTGGTCGCAACAGGATGGCGTTTCCAGCCACTATCTGAGCACCTTGCTGCGTCAGGGCCTGGAAGACGGCAGCCTGAGCCGCGATGCCGGCGGCGGTGTAAGCATCGTCGACAGCGGTGAGCGTCCTGCCAGCCAGGCTATTTGGCAGGAACTGTTCCAAAGCTATCCGGAGCATTTTCAACTGATTCATTCGGTGGGCCGCATCGGTCGCCATTTGCGGGCATTGCTTGACGGGCAACAGACCCTTGAGCAGTTGCTGCCCCGCGAAACCAGTGGTGCCATGCTGCTGCGACAGGTACTGGGTTCGGCTGGCCAACAACGTTTGTTGGCCGGTGTGCGCGATACCCTCGCGCAACGCCTGGCAGCGTTGCCTGACGGGCAGCGTCTGCGGGTGCTGGAGCTGGGCCTGGGCGGGCCGTCGTTTGCCGAGTCACTGTACGCCGGGATCGATTTTGATCGCGTCGACTATAGCTACTGCGTGCAAGAGCCTGAGCTGGCGCAGATGCTGCGGGCAGATTGCCCGGCGCTGAACCTGATTGACTTTGCTCAACTCAGTGATGCCAGCAACTTTGACTGGGTGCTGGTGCCCAGCGATCTGGCGCCTCTGGATGCCGTGGGCGAGGCGCTGCGCCAAGCTGCAAGCCATCTCAACCCCCATGGCGAAGTGGTGGTGCTGGCGCAGCACCCGACGCGCTGTGCTGACTTTGTGTTCGGTGCCCGCAGTGACTGGTGGCTGGAAGGTCCTGAGCAGGCGTTGTCGCGACAGCAACGTCCGTCATTCTGGCAAGTTGAACTGCAACGTCACGGCCTGACCCTGAGCCACACCCTTGAGGCGTTGCCGGGCAATGCCTGCGGCAGCTATCTGTTGCTCGCCGGCAAAGGCGAAGCCACGGGCAAGGTTGTACCTGAAGTGGCTGTGCAGCATTGGGCGCTGCTGGCGGAACAGCAGCATGCGGGCGTTGAACAACTGCTGGCGGCCTTGCGTGAGCAAGGCCAGGTGGTGAACCTGCTGGTGCCGGGCGATGCCCGGGCCGTGGCGCAGCAATTGCTTGCGCTGGCTCAGGCCCCGGAACATGTTGTGCACTTGGCCGGGCTTGACGCGGCACAGGGTCTGGACGCACAAGGTGCCCGCTGCATGCAGGCGGCCGCGCTGGTTCAGGCTTGCGAGTCGTTGGCAATGGCCCCGACTTGCTGGCTGCTCAGCCGTGGTGCGGCCGGTCATTGGTACGGTGCCGAACCCGCATCGGATGTGAACGCCATTGCCGATGCGGCCTTCTGGGGCTTTGGCCGGACCTTGGCCAATGAGTCTGCAAGCTGCCGCATCCGCCTGCTGGACCTGGCACTCAACGCGCCTTTGCTCAGCGTGATCCCTGCGCTGTTGCATGCCGATGGCGAAACCGAGATGGCAATCACGGCTGACGGTCAACGTTATGTGCCGCGTCTGCGGGTTCTGACGCAAAAGGCCCAGGCAGTAGACGGCAAGGACACTCGAATCAGCCTGGGCTTTGACCTGCCGGGTCAGTTGCGCAACCTGCGTTGGGAAGTACGCGATCCAGCTGTGCCGGCCGTGGACGAGCTGGATATCGCCGTGCGCGCCACCGGCCTGAACTTCCGTGACGTAATGTTTGCATTGGGGCTGTTGTCCGATGAAGCCATTGAAAATGGTTTCTCCGGCCCGACCCTGGGCTTTGAGTTTTCCGGTGTGGTGCAAGGCAAGGGCGCTGAAGTCCTGGGCGATTTTGCTCCGGGCGACCGGGTCGTAGGCTTTGGTCCATGCAGTTTTGCTAACCGTCTGGTGACCAACGCCAACGCGGTGGCGAAAATCCCGGCTGGCATGTCGTTCGAAGCGGCTGCGACTATTCCGAGTACGTTCTTCACCGTGTACTACGCCTTGCATTACTTGGCACGTCTGGAACCGGGTGAAAAAATCCTCATCCACGGTGCTGCGGGTGGTGTCGGTATTGCCGCGATTCAAATCGCCAAATGGTGCGGTGCCGAGATTTATGCTACCGCCGGCAGTGACGAAAAGCGCGACTTCCTGCGCTTGCTGGGCGTCGAGCACATTTTCGATTCCCGCTCGCTGGCATATGCCGATGAGGTGCTGGCAGTGACGGGCGGACGTGGTGTCGACGTCGTGCTCAATTCGTTGGCAGGTGAGGCGATCAACCGTAACCTGCGAATCCTTAAACCGTTCGGCCGCTTCCTGGAATTGGGCAAGCGCGACTTCTACCAGAACACCCGTATCGGCTTGCGCCCGTTCCGCAACAACATCAGCTACTTCGGCATCGACGCTGACCAGTTGATGAGCGAGCGTCCGGACCTGACCCGACGCCTGTTCGGGAACATGATGCAGTTGTTCGAGCAAGGCATCCTGCACCCGCTGCCGTACCGCGAGTTCGACGCCAATCAAGTGGTCGAAGCATTCCGCTACATGCAGCAGGCCCGTCAGATCGGCAAGATCGTCGTGACCTATGGCAACCCCATCGAGCACTTGGTGGAAACCCGTGCCCAGCCTGCAAAGGGGCTGCAACTCAGTGGCGAAGCGACTTACCTGATCACGGGCGGGGTCGGTGGTTTTGGTCTGCGTACCGCACAGTGGCTGGTGGACAAGGGGGCGCGGCATCTGGTGCTGCTGGGCCGCCGTGGTGCGGCCAGTCTCGAGGTCCAGCCAAATCTGGCCCTGTGGCATGCGCAAGGCATCGATGTGCAGGCGGTGGCGTGCGACATCACCGATGAAGCTCAGCTGCGCAGTGTCTTTGAACGCATCGCAACCAGTGCGTATCCGTTACGGGGCCTGGTGCACGCGGCCACCGTCATCGATGACAGCC
This sequence comes from Pseudomonas sp. TMW22089, assembly GCF_022496645.1. NCBI lineage: Bacteria > Pseudomonadati > Pseudomonadota > Gammaproteobacteria > Pseudomonadales > Pseudomonadaceae > Pseudomonas > Pseudomonas sp. TMW22089. The sequence goes on along the minus strand of NZ_SCFG01000034.1, from coordinate 25,392 downwards.
TGATCCGTAATCTCGACGCCGAGCAATTGCAACGCGTGCTGGAACCCAAGGCCAAGGGCGCGCAATACCTGCACCAACTCACCCGTGAGCTGGAGCTGGACTTCTTTGTGATGTTCTCCTCGGCCACCACTCTGTTCGGTAACCCTGGACAGGCCAACTATGTGGCGGCCAACCATTGGCTTGAAGCGCTGGCCCGCTATCGCCGTGCTCAAGGGCTGGCGGCCACCGCCGTGCTGTGGGGCGCGATTGACGATGTCGGCTTTCTGGCCCGCAACGAACAGATCAAGGATGCGCTGCAAAGCCGTATGGGCGGCGCTGCGCTGCGGGCCGAAGTCGCGTTGTCGCACCTGGAGCAGATGTTGCTCAACGGCGATGACGGCACTGGCGTGCTGGAGCTGGAATGGAAAGCCTTGTCGCGTTTCCTGCCGAGCGCTGCGTCCCCGCGTTTCCTGGAACTGGTGCGCGCCCACGGCGGTGATCAGGAAGACGATAACGACGCCGAAGACATACAGCGCATGCTTGTGGAGCTGGACGATGCCCAACTGCTGGAGCGCTTTGCTGAACTGCTCAAGCACGAAGTCTGTGAAATTCTGCGCCTGCCCGCAGCGCGCCTGGACACACAGCGGCCGTTGCAGGAACTGGGGCTGGACTCATTGATGAGTGTCGAACTGATCGTGGCCCTGGAAGAGCGCTTTGGCGTTCGTCTGCCGGTCATGGAGCTCAGCGAAAGCTCCAGCATAGACAAGCTCAGCGTGCGTATTTTGAGCCTGCTGCGCGGTGAGGCCCCGGCCAACGAGTCGTCGGCACCTGCTGCCATGGCCGAAAGTGTGCTGGCCAGTCACGGCACGCACATGACCCACGAACAAGTGGCCGCAGTGGCCGAAAGTGTTGCAACACCTAACCGATTGATTCAGTGAGTGATACCTGCTTGAGTGAGATAAGTGCAAAAACACCCGGGGGTCTGAGTGGGGGTATCAAGCAGCGTTTGATCCAGCAAGCACTGGAGCGCCGTCGCAACGGCGCAGGAGACAGTAATGGCGCGACCCTTGAGCAAGCGCAGCAGGCGGCACTGAAAGTTCCCGAGGCGTTTTACCGTTTCGATCTGTATCCCGGCTATCAGCAGATGCAGTTCCTGCAACAAAGTGCAGCACGCATGGGCTTGGGAAACCCGTTTTTCCGTCTGCATGACGGGCTGGCAGGTGCCCAAACCTGTATTGGTGGCCAGGATTATGTGAACTTCGCCAGTTACAACTACCTGGGCTACTCCGGGCATCCGGTGGTGGTTCAGGCAGCGAAGGACGCTATAGATCGTTACGGCACTTCGGTGTCGGCCAGCCGCGTGGTGTCCGGTGATCGACCGTTGCACCGCGAACTGGAGCGTGAGCTGGCCAGCTTTTACGAAGTTGATGACGCTGTTGTGTTTGTCAGCGGTCATGCCACTAACGTCACCACCATCGGCTATCTGTTCGGTCCGCGGGATTTAGTGCTGCATGATGAGTTGGTGCATAACAGCGTGTTGCAGGGCATTCAGCTTTCGGGCGCCCGCCGCCTGAGCTTTGCTCACAACGACTGGCAAGCGCTGGACCGAATTCTGGGTGAACAACGTCAGCATTTTGAACGGGTGCTGGTGGTGGTCGAAGGCATTTACAGCATGGACGGCGACTATCCGGACTTGCCGCGATTTGTCGAGCTCAAACGCAAGCACAAAATCTTCCTGATGGTCGATGAGGCTCATTCGTTGGGTGTCATGGGCGCGACAGGCAGGGGCATACGTGAACACTTCGGCCTGGCCGGAGATGACGTAGACATCTGGATGGGAACCCTGAGCAAGACCCTGGCCAGCTGCGGTGGCTACATTGCGGGTAATACGGCGCTGGTGGAGCATTTGAAGTTTCTGGCGCCCGGTTTTCTCTACAGCGTGGGCCTGCCTCCGTCCGTCACTGCGTCGGCCCTGGCGGCGCTGCGCTGCCTGATCAACGACCATGAGCGAGTTCAGGCCGTTCAGGCCCGTGGCGAGCAGTTTTTGCGACTGGCCAGGGAGGCCGGGCTGGACACGGCAACCAGCACCGGGCTGGCCGTGATACCGGTGATTACCGGCAGCTCGCTCAAGGCGGGGCAACTGTCCAGCGCCCTGTTTGAACGGGGGATCAACGCTCAGCCGATCCTCTATCCGGCGGTGCCGGAGAAAACCGCGCGGGTGCGCTTCTTTGTGTCTTGTGAGCACACGCAAGAGCAGATCAGCCGTACCGTGGCCATCGTGGCAGAAGAGCTGGCACGGCTGGATTGAGCTGCCGGCTTGCAGCACCTTGAAACGCTGTGCAGCAAGCCGCCTGGCTGGTGGTTCAGGCGGCGCCAAAAAGGCTAGATAAAGGGCTTCTCATAGGCATTGAGCGGTTCGATGAACCGCCAATGGCTACGTTTATCAAACCCCATCATGCGTTTGAGACGAATGTCCCAGCGCATATGGTGGTTGGCAATCCATGGCAGGGCGAACAGGTGGGCGCCGCGCCACGGGATAAAGGGGTTGCGGCGCAGGCTTGCGTAGATTTCCACCCGGTGGCTCGGGCGCAGACTCGGGCAGCGGGCGTGGAAACCCGATGTGTCAGCCACTACCAGAGTATTGGCGGGTACCGCGAAACGCCGCGGTGGCGGCAAACCCAGCCCGGCCAATTCATTCTCATAAATCCGGAACGAGCCCTCGCGGTGCATTTGCTCGGGTGAACAGGCTGCGCCCAGGCTCTGACGATACTCCCAGGCCAATCGCTCGGGCGTCAGGCGATGGGACCCCGGCACATAGCTGAACGGCCCCTGATCGTCGGCCACGTCATCCAGAAACAACCACGCCTTGGCGGTCGGATGGAAAGTGTCGGTGTGCAGGCGGGTTTGCGGGTCTTCCTCGGGATTCACCGCATCGATCACGATCGACTGCAGTTGATAGGTGATGCCGCCGGTGTTGGATGAAGCATAGGAAATCAGATCACGCACGCTGCGGTCAGCGATAAAGGCTGCGGTGGCCGGGTTTTGTGCCAGCACGTCCTGGTCCAGGCTTACTCGGCGGGTCACCGCCTTGCCCTGACGCATTTCCCAGCCGGTGCTGCGCAAGTCACCCAGTTCGGCCCGCAAGGCCGAAAATTGCTCGGCGGGCAGGGCGTTCTCGCGCACGAAGAATCCCTGCTCCTCGAAGCTTGCCTGTTCGGCCGGGTTCATTCGCGATGCCAGTGCCCGGCGGCGCATGGCGGCCATGGCCATGGCAATCTGGCGACGTTGCACGTGCAAGCCCATGGCATTGAGTCGGGGGCTGCCCAACACCGGGTTGTTTTCGAACGATTTAGCGTGGGTCAGCAGTTGCAGGCAATGCCATGGCAGCGCTGCATAACGGCCCAGATCCTTTAATGAAGCAGGCATGGACTAATCCTTTAGCGGAACCACTGCACGGGGGAATCCGAGCATGGTCCGGGTGTAATTGAGCAGTGCCCGAACACGCGGCTGAAGTCTCAGGCGTGGCGGGGAAGGGTTCGACAGGCATGCCAGGGCATGCCACGCATCGCAGGGCAAAGCTGTGTGCGGGTCCGCGTAGCGCGCATAGCGCAACAGGGCGCCGGCGACCAACTCATCCAGGCTCAGGCGCCGGGTTCGGCGGGTCAAGGGCTGCGAGTCCTGGGTCAGCCCCCAACCGGCATAAAACGGGGTGCCGTAGGTCACTACGGTCAAATGTCGCAGCAAGGCTTCGAAGCCGGCCGTGGAACTGATGGTATGCACTTCATCGACCTGGGCATAAAGCTGAGCGATGTCGGCACCGGGCAACACCTGATCCGCCAGTTCGTGCAAGAGCATTTCGCTCAGGTTGCCCTGACGCTTGCCCGCTTCGACATCCGGGTGCGGCTTGTACACGATCCAGGCATTCGGAGCGTTGCTGCGCACATGCCTGAGCAGCGCCAGGTTGTCGTGCAGGTGGGTGACACTGCAGCGCAATGAGGCATCGTCCTGCACTTGGCCGGGTACCAGAATCCGGCGCTGGCCCGGACGTGCCCGTACCAGGTGATCGGCGTTGCTTTTAAGGTTGAACTTGCTGACGCCCAGCGCCACGATCCGTTCGCGCAAACGGGCGGCTTCAGCCAGCGTAGCGGGGTCAAAAGCACCCTGTTCGAGCAGGGTTTCGAGGTCGGAAGGCGCGCTGGCATCGTAATGAATGCCGCTGCGGTCGAGTACCAGTGACAGCGCCGGGGCGTTGAGCGAGCCCAACCCGTTGGAACGCAGAAAACCATCTTCGATGCGCAACACCGGTACGTTCGAGGCCTGCGCCCGGGCCTTGAGGCTGGCCGGTTCGCGGGCCGCCCATACCAGCAAGGTGCCGCTCTGGGCGGCCACTTCTGCCAGCAGCATCGGGCTGTCTGCGCTGAACTTCAACTGACCCCAGCGGCTACTGAAAAAACGCCGCAGGTTGTGCTGTTTATGCCGTTTGATCCCGAGCACCGTGATGTTCCCGGCAAACTCGGCATCCTGTGCTTTTTGCCGCGCCAGCTGACGGGCAATGGTCAGGGCATCGGTCGGCAGGCTGGTGAGTGGATCGACATAGCGGCTGTAGCGTATGTAAGCGGCTGCCACCAGTTGCACCAGATCTGGTCGTGCCCGACGCCGCGGGATTGGCATGCGGTCGTCCGTCAGGCCCCAGCCCGCATAAAAAGGCAGGCCGAAGCAGGTCACGGGTACACCTTGAATCAAGGCTTCAAGCCCGGCCTGACTGGTGCCGATGTACACCCGGCGCGCACGCCGTGCCAATGAAGCCCAGGACACGGGCCGACTCTCCAGCGCTACGCCCCTTGCGGTTGCTGCGGCGAGCAGGCAACTGGGCTTTTGCCCGCCAATACAGTCCGGGTGAATGCGTACGCGGACTTCGGCGTCCGGGTTTTCGCTAATGGCCACGTCAAGCATGCGTACATAATCGGCTTCGCACAGACCGCCGCCCGGGATCGAGTAATCACCGGCGGTTTGATCCACGACCAATATCAATGGCCGCTCGCGACCCAGCGGATCGGCGGGGTCGAGGTCGGGTGCGTTGTTGTATTTGCCGATGCCGGTACGGCGCATCAATTCGATCAACTGGCGGGCGCTTTGCAGTTCGTCAGGGCGAAGGCTGTCGGGGGACTGAAGAATGTTTTCCAGCAGGGAAGGGCGATCTGCCAGGTAGTGGATGCCCACCGGGTCGACCACCATCGACATCGGTGTGTCGCCTTCGATACCCAGTGACGAAGAGCGCAGAAAGCCGTCTTCCAGTGCGATGTAGGTCAGGCCCCAGCGCTGGCACAGCACCCGCGCATGAGCCGATGATTGTTTATAGCCGATGCCGGCGATAGCTTTCAGGCCTTTGGGCGCACGTTGCCCGCGCTGCCAGAGCCAGAAAGGCTCCCCTTCCGGGCCGAGAAATTGCGGTAAATGCAGGACCTTCCACGCCACCCATTGCGACATGATGCCGATCCAGCCGGGCCCTTCAACCAACGGTTGCAAAGGCATGAAGGGGGTGTCCAGACCGTTCACGGCTGAGTCTCCACATAACGGCGCATGGTGCGCACGGGCGGCCATGGTAGCCAGCGCTTGCGCAGCAGGCTAAAGCCGTTTTGCAGGTACAGGTGGCGAGCGCGGTCATTGGCCAGCGGTACTTCCAGATAAACAGCCCTGAACCCTTGGGTCGCGGCATGTTTGCTGCACGCCTGCAGCAGCGCGCTGGCGATGCCGTGATTGCGTGCCGACCTGCTGACCCGCAAGCCATACAGCAGGAACGGGTAGCGCCATTCGCGGCACTCGCTCAGGCAGAACGCGGCGAACCGCAGTGTGCCGCTGAGCCAGCCAAATTCGCGAACAAAAGGTTTGACGCGCAACGCAAACGGCCCGCGCATCTGATACTTGAGTGCGGCATAGCCCACCGCTTGTCCATCTTCAAAGGCCAGCAGTATGCGGTCCCAATGAATGCTGGCGCCAAGCAGGCGTTGGCGGCAGTCGGCATTACCGATGATGAAGGCCAGGGAGCCCCGACCTTCTGTCACCAGGCGTGACAGCCCGGGATCGGTGAGCAGGTCCGGCGTCAGGCTCGAACCCTGCACGATGGGGACCATGCCTCACGCGGCTCCGCGGGTGGAGGGTGTTTGAGCAGCGCAGGCCAGTAAATGACAGGCCAGCCTGTCGACCTGCAGCGGGCTTGGGGTGACGTTGAGCGGGCGGCGGTTGGACCATATCAGGTAGTCGGTGTCGCCCACGGGTTCGCCAATGGCTTGATAGACATCGGGGAGGATCGGCACATGATCGCCAAAGAAACACAGCAGTGCTTCGTTGGGTTGTTCCAGGAGGGTCGTGCGCAGCTTGCCGAGCATCAGGTCGGCATTGGCGATATGGCGCAAGTAGGGGGCGAGATCATCCATGCCTTGCAGCAGTGGCTGGTCAAACCAGGTCGGCAACTGCGCCGCTTCAACCTGTTCAAGGTGCAGCGGCCCATGGTTTTCCATGGTCACGGCGTGGATGAACAGGGGTTGTGTGCGGGTCGGGTCTTGCAGCAGTTCGCGGATCTTGTCCGCCACGGCGCAATCGCCAATAAACGGCCCGGCTTTCTGTGACTCATCAAAGCTTTGTATGTCGATGAATTCGTCGAAACCCAGCGCGGGCAACACCTTGTTGCGTCCATAAAAACTGCCATGGAACGGGTGAATGCACACCGTGCGATAGCCCTGTGTCTTGAGGTGGCTGGCCAGACTCGGCAAGCCCTTGCGCGCCAGCACACGGTACGGATTAAAGCGGTGAACCCCCAGGCGTTCGCCGGGTATACCCGTGAGGTAAGCGAACTCGGTGCGTACGGTATTGGCCCCCCACGCGGCAACCTGCAGCTTGCCCCGCGCCAGAGCTTCTTGCGTGAGGCGATCGTACTCGGTCAATACCTGAGGCTTGACGCCGGACCACAGTTCACGCACATCAAAAAAAGACTCGCTCTGCACCGATACCAGGTCGGGTAATGGCGCGGCAGGCGCTGCGATATCGCCCTGATTGAACGGTGAGGCCAGCGCTGCCGGATCAACCGGTTTACGGGCGGCCCAAAAATAGCGCCACAGGCAGGCCACCAGCCCCCAGCGCTGAATATCGGCGTTGGCATCAAAGCTCGGTACGCTGGAGCGATGGCCCAGTTTCAGCAGGATCAATCCGCCCAGCCCCAGCCATAGCGCATCCAGCCGGCCCCCGGCCACTTGCGGCTCGAAGGTCAGCCCTGCCCAGAGGTAGGCGATAAAACCGGTTGCCAGCAGCGCGGCTTTACCGATGCCGAAAAATGGCAGGTACAGGCGCGGGAAGCGTACGGCGTCGCTGAAGTATTCGAAATCGGCACACACGAATGGCTCGCGCAGCGAGTGGTACTTGGCGTTGCTGACCATCACGATCAACAACCACCCCAGTACCACATTGATTGCGCTGAACAACGGGCGCGCGGTCAAAGCGTATAGCACCGCCAGGCTTACGCACCAGACACCGGTGTGCAGCAACCAGCAACTCAAGGGGCGGCGCAGGGCGGGTCGCGGAATCAGCAGGCGTTCGAGAACAATGGTCAGCAGCAGGCCGACAATACTGATGTGCAGGATGGAAAACTCACTCACTGTAATTCAGACCGCGCAAGATAAACGAAGAAAGGCGCTGTGGAATCACCCCCAGCAGCCAGGTGCCAAGGTTCAGCGGAAAGGGGAAGCTGATACGCGCCTGATTTGCCGCCAGACCGCGCTTGATACGATTGGCCGCTTTTTCAGCGCTCCATAGAAACGGCTTGGGCCCGGGCATTTCAAAACACATTTTCGACTCGACATAACCGGGCACTATCACATTGATTTTCACGCCCTCCGGAGCCAGCCAGTCGCGAATGGCTTCGCCATACACGCGGATCGCAGCTTTGCTCGCGCTGTAGCTGGGCGTCACCGGCAAGCCGCGCCACCCGGCCAGGGAGCTGAACAGCGCAATCTGCCCATGGCCACGGGCGCGCATTGCGGGCAAGGCGGCTTCCACCGTGGCGAAAGCAGCCATCACGTTGATTTCCAGCAAGGCGCGGGTTTCATCCCATTGCTCGCCTTGGCCCTGAGCACCGATATCGATATTGATTCCGGCACCGACCACCACCAGATCGGGTTGCTCGGCGTCACTGATGCGGCGAACCATGGCGCGCAATTCATCGAGTTCACGCACGTCAATCGGCTCAAGCAATACACGGGCGCCGAGAGCGCGGCATTCAGCGGCCATTTCTTCCAGACGGTCCAGGCGACGGCCTTGCAGGATCAGGGTCACCCCTGGTGCGGCATAGGCCGGAGCCAGTGCGCCGCCGATGCCGCCAGTAGCGCCAGTGATGAAAATACAGCGGGGGGTAGAACGTTGGGTCATAGGAAGTTTTCGATTCTCGATGTTTTTGCCATCAGCACGTCCAGGCATTTGTTTACGGCCATGTCGATACCACTGCGCGAGTAAAAACCGCCATTGATCTGCGTGGTGTGGATCACCGTATTGCGGAAATGATGAAACAGGGTCATGTCCGGCTTGACCGGATGGGTCCAGAAATCTTCAAGTTTTCCGGGTTGCGTCAGGCCGGGCAGGGCGTAAATCGGGTTGGCCAGGACGAAAGTCGGTCGCTGGTGCAACAGTGCCGAAGCGCCGGCCGTGCTGTTGATCGTGATCAGCCCGGCAATATGCGACAACAGCGTGGGCATATGCCCGCTGTCGAGAAAGTCCACCCGGTCGGCCACGTCATAGTGTTTGGCTAGGGTTTTGGTGATGCGTTGATAGTTCACCAGCCCCGGTGTCAGCGGATGGTCCTTGACCACCAACCGTGCATCCCCTGGCGCATGGGCGGCAAACGAAGCCAGCACATGGTCGATCACTTCGGACATGTTGTTGAAAGGGGAGTGATCCTTGATCTGTGTATCACTGTCCAGTTGCAGGGGGAGCAGGAACGTCGGGTTGCGCTCGCGGGCCACTTCTTCCACCACGGCGTCATCGCGGGCCCCGGCGAGCAGCAGGCGCGCGCCACGGCGTATATACCCTGCGTACTCGGTGGCAGCCGTGAAGGGGGCATGGGTACGGTAGTTCGGAAAGAACAATTTATTCAGCGCGCCGCCGCAGTGATACAGCACGTCGTGGGTGGCGCGGGCTGCAAACGACTGCTTGAACGCAGTACCGTTGTCGTAGCGCGGAACGAACTTGCCGACTTCCCGGTACCAGTCCGGGTCGCTGGGCAGTTGCGAGTGGTTGTTGACCCCGCCGCGTTCCAGGGTGACCCAGTAGGGGCGGAAATAACCCTCCTTGAACACATGAACCCTGATGCCCGCGCTGCGCGCCAGTGCGATGGCGGGGAGATGCACGGGGCGACAGTCACCGAACAGCACCAGGTCGGTGACGCCAAGGCTGTGAAATGTTTGCCTGTAAAACGACTCCAGCTCCGCTGCATGGGCCAGACAAAATGTACGGGCGCCAGGGCTGTACAGCACGTCGCCCACATTGAAATTGACGCATTGCACCTGTTGGCCATTATCGCGCAACGTTTTGTTCAGACGCGCAAAGAACGGAGAGCTGACGCCTTGTAGAAACAGAAAACTGCGAGAATCAGGACCAACCAAAGGATTTGGAACGCGCGCCTTCAGTTTCTCAGGCGCATTTTGCCCAAAAAACTGTTCAAGCGCTGTATCAAATCCTGCCATTTGGTAGTTGCTCCAGGCTGCGGTGACGCGCGCCAGTGTTGTAGTTCGTGAAGAGTCTGCTCGGCGGTGGTAAAGCAATCGGTAATGCGGCTGACGTAGGTGGGGTACAGCAACAATGTACCCGCCACCAGTTGATCCAGATTCAGGGTCCGTGTGCGTCGTGCTTGTACACCCGGATGCAGGTCTTCGTCTCGGGTCAAGCCCCAGCCGGCATAGAACGGCTGGCCATAGGTGGTTACAGGCACTCCGCGGAGCAAGGCTTCAAAGCCGGACTGGGAGGTCAGGACATGCACCTCATCCACTATTTCAAACAGGTGCTGCAGCGGCGTGTTGCCGATTACTTCGTCACACCAGTCCACCGTTTGCGCTTCGTCACTGCCACGGGCACGGGTACCGGCCAGTACTTCAGGGTGTGGCTTGTACAAAATCCAGGCATCGGGATTGCGTTCGCGAACCGTCTGCAGCAATTGCAGGTTGCTGCGGATGCGGTTGGCGCCAAAGCGGATCGATGCATCGTCTTCCACTTGCCCTGTGACCAGAATCACCCGTTTGGCTTCGGCAGGTCGCACCCAGGGCTCGCCGGGCAAGTTGTATTTGGTCACCCCTGTACGGCAAATAGCCTCGCGCAGGGCCTGTGCCCGCATCTGCAACGAATCTTCAAAGGGATCGTCAAGCAAGATGCGTTCCAGGCGCGACGGGCGAGTAGCGTCGTAATAGATACCCAGGTCGTCCACGACCCAGGACAGAGGCCTGGTCTTGCCCGCGCCGAGTCCGACCGAGCGTAGAAAACCGTCCTCAACCCGGCTCACCGGGTGTGGGTGTTCCGTGAGTTCAGTGTCGTGCTTACAGCCCCAGGACACCGTAGACAGAAGCGGGTCAAAGGGCAGCTCGGGTTTGACGAACTGAATGGCCGAGCCCTTGAAAAACAACATGACCAGCGGTTCTTTCCAACGGCTGAAGCCCAGCATCTGCACCGAGGCCGGCAACACACTGCGATGGCGGCGCTGCAGACCCAGCCAGTGCATCAGCACCTCAGGCGTGCATGACTGCCCGGTTTCGGGGCTGACGTAGCGTGCATAGCGCACCAGGCTGGCATGCACCAGTTGCTCAAGGCTGACCGGGTGGCGGCGTGAAGGTGGTGGCAAGCGATCCTGTGTCAGTCCCCAGCCGGCATAAAACGGCATGCCCCAGGTATGTACGGGCACATTCCACAGCAGGGCATCGAAGCCCAGTTGCGAAGTCATCACATATACGGCCCGCATGCGCGGCAGTAATTCGGCCGGATGAACATGGTTCGCCAGTACTTGCACCCGTGGGTGGGTTGCCAGTGCCGCCAGATCAAAATGCCCTTGCTTGCGGCCCGCGACCACGTCGGGGTGAACCTTGAGCAGCACTGTGCTGGTGGGGTAGCGCTCCAGCGCCGCCTCGAGCATTGCGTTGAACGCTTGCGGGTCGGCACCTTGCAGTGATGCATCGCCAAAGGTTTGATCCGCCAGCAGCACGCAATCATCAGGCAGTTCAGGGTGTTCGATGCGTGCGTCGTTGTATTTGGACACCCGCTGTTGTTGCCATAGCTGCTGCAGCGCTCTGGCGCGTATGGCTTCGGCCGGGCTGAGCGGGGTAGCGATCAACTGTTCCAGGCGCGAGGGCGCGCTGGCGTCGTAATAAACACCCAGGTCATCAACAATCAGCGACAGCGGCGGCTCATCAGCGCCCAGCCCCATGGAGCGCAAAAAACCGTCTTCCAGGGTAACGACCGGCAAATTGGCGCGCGAGGCTATTGCCAGAGCTTTGATTGCGCTCGGCTTGCGTCCCCAGGCCATCACGCAATCGGCTTTGCGAATGTCGGCCACAGTGCCGTTTCGCAGCACGTAATCGGGCAGCAGCGCGGGTAGGGTGGGTATGCCCTGAGCACCTTTGGACAGGACTAGCAAGCGCGGTAGAGGAATAGCTTCATCCATAAGCGTGAAACAGAAATCCGTTGGAAGTATCTTGCGGGATAAGCCGTCGAGCAGGGCTGGACGACAAAATATGAAGCGCGGATATTAATACAAATCAAGGTCGGGTAGCCTGATTTTTATCAGTTGTATGTAGGAAAAATCCTAAAATCAGAGAGGGTGTATGGTGGCGATTTGCTCTTGTTTATCCAGTAGTCCGAGCAGGTAGTCATACTTTTGTCGCAGCAAAGGCATGCGTTTCTTCTCTTGGTACTCGCTGATGGTTTCTGAGCGCAAGCAGTGAAATAAAGCATTGAGCAGGAATATATAGTGAAGGTTGCGTAGCGCATCATCGGGGTTGAAATGCGCGGGCAGTGCCTGGCGGTAAGTGTCTATAAACTGCTGCTGGGCTTTGAGGAACAGCGGCATATCCTTTCGTCGGAACAGCGCACTCAAGTAGGCCCCGCCGTCAAAACCGACGCGTCCTACCTTGACCTCGCTCCAGTCGATCAACAGCAGTTGGCCTTTGTCGACAAACAGGTTCTTGCGCAGGTAATCCATGTGGCTAATGCATTTGGGGCTACGACGCGCTGCCTTGCTCAGCCGTGCCAGCAGCGGAGTGAAGGGCTTGAATTTGTCCGCCAGGCCGCTGAAGCGCTCATCGCTCTGTCCGAGCCGCTCAAGTTCGGGCAGGCAGCGTGCAAAGTTGAACCGCGGACGCAGCAGAAACCACGGGCGGTAAAAGTCCATGCTCCAGAGCAGGGGGGCCTTGTGTGCGGATTGGCGGCTCAGGTAGTCGTGGCTCAGTGCTTCCTGTTCGGCAATGCCAAGGGCCAGTTGCGGTGCAATGTTTGGCATGCGCGGCGGCTTGCCGCGCACAAATTCAGTAAAGATCAGGCTTTCCCACGGCGTTTCAATCACTCCCAGGCAGGCCGGGTATTGAAATTGCGTGCTGGCATTGAGCATGTCCCGCTGCCGATAAAAGCGTGCTTCCTGGCTGCCAATAAAAAACATCTTGCGAATGGACTTTTCGACCAGTTCCACGGTCATACCCGTGCCGGGATCAGTTATCTGATGGTGGCGCACGTAGTTGACGAAAGAGGCATTGGAGTCCAGATCCTGGCTAACGATTGTCAGTGGCTGTATTCGCCATTGTGGCAATAGCGCACGTAAATGGTCCTGCAACTGACCGTGCTGCCAACGGTAAAGTGTTCTGCGACCCTGCAGAGGGTGTAGATCCGAATTCATGGTTTCAACTTAGGCGAATGCCGTACGTCCGACTTACTGCGGTATTGGTAGCAATATGCTGAGTGATAGAGAACTCAGGTACAACGAAAAGTTTACTTGTCAGGCCGATTTTTCTTGGCTGAACAGAATTCCAATCAACAAAACTAAACGGGCGTATGTATCGTGAGTTTGCTAATTGTTACAAAACCCTTAAAATTCTCCGCCCCTCCAATTCCATCATTTCAAGGACGAAAGTCAAAAAGATGAATCACCTCGCTATCGCAAAAGAAGCCCTCATCGCCCAGGCGCAAGCTGTTACCCAAATGGCTGACCGTCTCAATGGTGAATTTCAGAGCGCTGTCGAACTGCTTCTCGGCTGTAAAGGACGTACAGTGGTCTGCGGCATGGGCAAGTCTGGCCTGATCGGTCAAAAAATGGTCGCGACCTTCGCCTCCACTGGCACCCCGAGTTTCTTCCTGCATCCGGCTGAAGCTTTCCACGGCGACCTGGGCATGCTCAAGCCGATTGATGTGCTGATCTTGATCAGCTACAGCGGTGAGACCGAAGAGCTGATCAAGCTGATTCCGAGCCTGAAATCCTTTGGCAACAAAATCATTGCCATGACCGGGAATGGCAAGTCGACCCTGGCCAAGCATGCAGACATCTGGCTCGACATTTCCGTCGAACGCGAAGTGTGTCCGAACAACCTGGCTCCGACCACTTCAACCCTGGCCACCATGGCCATGGGCGATGCACTGGCCGTCGCCATCATCGAAGCCATTCAATTCAAGCCGATGGACTTCGCCCGCTACCATCCGGGCGGCAGCCTGGGCCGTAAATTGCTGACTCGCGTCAGCGATGTGATGCACTCCCCGGCACCTATCGTGTCCCCGGCCACCAGTTTTCACGACTGCCTGCTGGTCATGACCGAAAGCCGCATGGGGCTGACCGTGGTTCTGGACCAGGGTGTGCTGGTGGGCATCGTTACTGACGGCGACCTGCGTCGTGCACTGCTGCAGAACCAGGGTGTCACTGGCAGCACGGTTGACCAGTTCATGACACGTAACCCGCACACGATCAGGGAAGAGTCGCAGCTGTCCGAAGCGGAAGCCTACATGATCGACAAAAAAATCCGCGCCCTGGCCGTGACCAATCACGCCAATGAGATCGTGGGTGTGGTTGAAATTTTCGACTGATTGATGTGTAGCTGCGTCAGGCATGGATAACTGCCTGGCGCTGTTGAATAAAAAAACGGGGCCTGCCAGGGCCCCGTTTTTGTTCAGACACTAGCTGTAGCTTATTGCGCCATCTTGGCCATGACCTGCGCATAACCTGCCGCAGTGCCCAATACCGCGTCCTTGCCCTGGGCAAACAAAATGCTGTCTGCCACTTCGCGGAAAGCGCCCGTGCCACCAGCTGCCGTGAGTACGTGAGTAGCAGCTGCCTTTACGTACACCGGAGCATCGGCGACCGCAAACGACAGCGCGCACGCTGCGAAAGCCGGCAGGTCGATGCAGTCGTCACCAATGCACGCTGTGTTCGCAGCGCTGACACCGGCTTCGGCCATCAACTGGTTGCATGCAGTCAGTTTATCCTTCACCCCGAACTGACACAGGGTAATGCCCAGATCCGCAACGCGCTTGCGCAGCGTGGGCGAGTCACGGCCGGACAACACCGCTACGCGCACGCCATTCTCTTCCAGCAGACGCATGCCCATGCCATCCCGCACATGGAAACGCTTCAGGCATTCGCCAGTGGCGTCGTAGTAAATGCCGCCATCGGTCAGCACGCCGTCCACGTCGGTAATCACCAGGCGAATGTCGTTCAGCGTAGTGCGAGGTGCCGGTGTTTTACCGCTCATCAGTGCGCGTACCTGCTCCAGGCACTCGGGTGTATCAACACCCGGCCCGGTTGGCTCGACAACATATGCCCGAATGCACACGCCAGCAGCCAAAAGCCGCAGTTGCTCAAGTTTTTCGGCGTTTTCCAGCATCGCTTGCGGCAGGCCGGTGTAGTCCGCCAACACGTCGCGACGATAACCGTAAACGCCGACATGCTTGAGGTAACTGGCTTCCTCGCCATCCCGTGGGTACGGGATGGGCGAGCGGCTGAAGTAGAGTGCATTGCCGTTGTGGGCCAACACCACTTTCACGGTGTTGGGGTTGGCGGCTTCGTGAGCATCGATCACATGGCACAGCGTACCGACCTTGACCTGTGCGTCGGCCAGCATGCCTGTAGCGAGGGCGTCGATATCCGCCGGGCGAACCAGCGGCTCGTCGCCTTGCAGGTTGATGTAAATATCTGCGTCAACTTTCGCCATGACTTCTGCCAGACGGTCGGTGCCTGACGGGTGATCCGCAGAGGTCATGATGTATTGACCGCCAAACGCTTCTACGGCTTGGGCCACACGCTCGTCGTCGGTTGCCACGACAACTATGTCAGCGTGTGCCACTTGCAGCGCGCGTTCGTACACATGCTGCACCATTGGTTTACCGCAGATATCCGCGAGCGGTTTACCCGGCAAACGAGTCGAGCCGTAGCGGGCCGGAATAACAATCGCGACCCGTTGTTCTGTACGTGCCATGCTCAGAATCCTTGCTTCAGAAAGCCGGTTTAACCAATGTTCAGTGCTGGGAACGACTTGACCAGATCATCCAGTGCTTTGATCTGAGCCAGGAACGGCTCCAGTTGGTCCAGCGGCAGGGCGCTTGGGCCATCGCACTTGGCTTGATCCGGGTTCGGGTGAGCTTCCAGGAACAGGCCGGCCAGGCCGACGCCCATGCCTGCACGTGCCAGTTCAACCACTTGCTCACGACGACCGCCGGACGCTGCACCCGATGGATCGCGCTGTTGCAGGGCGTGGGTCACGTCGAAAATGATCGGCAGGTTGTCGCATGTGCGCTTCATCACGCCAAAACCGAGCATGTCGACGACCAGGTTGTCGTAACCCAGGCAGGTGCCACGGTCGCACAGGATCAGTTGGTCGTTCCCGGCTTCCTTGAACTTGTGCACGATGTTCTGCATCTGCGACGGGCTCAGGAACTGAGGCTTTTTGATGTTGACCGGCTTGCCAGTCTTGGCCAGCGCGACAACCAGATCAGTCTGGCGGGCCAAAAACGCAGGCAATTGCAGTACATCTGCCACTTCGGCGACAGGTGCACACTGATAAATTTCGTGGACGTCGGTGATGACCGGTACGCCGAATGCCGCTTTGACGTCCTGGAAAATACGCAGGCCTTCTTCCATGCCCGGGCCACGGTACGAGTGAATGGATGAGCGATTAGCCTTGTCGAAACTGGCCTTGAATACATACGGGATGCCCAGCTTGTCGGTCACGCGCACGTATTCTTCACAGGCGCGCATGGCCAGGTCGCGGGATTCCAGAACGTTGATGCCGCCAAACAGCACGAAAGGGGCATTGTTGGAGCATTCGATTGCAGGGGTGATTTTGATCATGGTTACAAGTCCATTTTGAAAATTATGAAAAAGGTCAAGCAATGTACGGATGTCAGATCACAACACGTGTGTCTGACACCCGTCGCGGGTATGAAAAAACCCTACCGGGTCTGGCATAAATCGCGCTTAGCCGTTTAACCAGCGGGCGAGATTGTTGTGAATGCCGGCTTCGTCATTGGCTGCCATCGAATACGCATTAACGTAGTGATGAAGAAGATTTTGGGTACGCTGCGCGTCATAAACGAGCTCGCTGTTGAGGCGAGTCTTCAATTCGTCAATGCTGCGCGGGTATGCAGCAACGGCGTAGGAGTAATCACATTCGCCTGTGACAACAACGGGCCGACGATGCAGCAGCGCTTCCAGACCAACGCCGGAGTTGACGGTAAATACGGCTTTCGCGCCCGATATGAGGTCGTGGACCGAGGCGTTTGACATCTCGATGGCTCCACTGCTTGAAAGGGCTTCGAGTGTTTTTTGAACCGTCATGCTGTTGCAATACGGGTGGCGCTTGACCCGCACTTTTGTTGTCGTGCCGGCATAGTACTCGGCGACAGTACGCACCAATTCTGCGCCTGTGATTGCGGCAAGGGCGGCAACGGTATCGGTGGGTATCTGCAGGGCTACGAAAACATAATCATCTGTGTACGTGATGCGCTCCGCGCTCTGCGCATATTTGGAGACGTTGTGATGGATATAAGCTTCGCGTAACCCTTCTTCATTCGCCGCCAGCACCTCTGTTGCGACACCGGCAGTCGATTGCTCAATCGGAGCATGGATCGTGGCGAGTGAGGAGTAGCCCGCAAATCCCTGGTGGTCCATGCTGCATCGACCTGCCAGCGGAACTTCCTGGATGTGCAGGTGATCGGCGTTCAGCGGGGCATTGGTGTGGTAGCTGACAATACGTGCGCCTGGAATTCGAGGATCACAGTTCCTCCAGTTCCATTGGTGGCGTGGTACCAGAATCAGGTCTTTACGAGCCAGAAGGTATCCGTACACGTTTGACAGGAATTCGCGAACAGTCGCGTAGCTTGGTTTTTCTTCGTTTGGGGCAGCGAAAAAGACCGTTGGAATAAAGACTTCGACGACTTTCGAAAGATCCATGGTGTCGGGTTCGATGTCGACGATCGAACCATTGCTCCAACCGTACAAATGCTGAGACACCTCGTTGGTATTGGCGATGTCAGCAAGC
This sequence comes from Pseudomonas sp. TMW22089, assembly GCF_022496645.1. Lineage (NCBI taxonomy): Bacteria > Pseudomonadati > Pseudomonadota > Gammaproteobacteria > Pseudomonadales > Pseudomonadaceae > Pseudomonas > Pseudomonas sp. TMW22089. Next base: position 7,876 of record NZ_SCFG01000034.1, on the reverse strand, counting down.
ACTCGGGATTTACCCAGATTCCGGATCACGGCATCCAGCCAGGCCTGATTTTCCTCGGAAACGGGTTGGGTGCCGTTCTTGTTCCGGTCAATGATCTGCTGTGCTTCGTGGAGCCAGCGACACTTCACTGCAACCTTGACCTGCTCATTCGGGTTGATGCCTTTCTTGCCTTTTTCCGATGAGAGCAGTGACTGGGCCAGATTTCGCGCAGCCTGGGTTCTTTCGTACAAATCAGGAAAGAAAGGTGTCGCGCGGTTAATCATGGGCATGAACTTCATCAGCGTTTCGCGAGGAAAGCTCAGAATGCCCAGTAATGTGTTGCGCGCATCATCGTACAGCGCGTGATCAATCTCGAAGGACAGGCGCTTGACTGATCCATAGGCCGGATAACAGGCTTGGGCCGCACAAAGATAGGAATAGGCGCGGGCGACCTGAGCATCGTCACGCAACATGTCGCTGATCCGCATCAGCAGTTTGCGTTCGGAGGGGTAATTGACTTGCGCCGCCAGCAGCACATCAAGTGCCGCTTCTTGATTGCGCGCCATTTGATAGGCTTTGGAAAGCATCAGGCGGTAGTTAAGTGTTGATGACACGTGTTCGGGAAACGAGTTGATCGTTTCAATCAGTGCTTCATGCTGATTCAGCTGGCTGTATACGCGCGTCAGGATGCTGAAGTTGGTCAGGTTCAGTGGGTCGGACTTGATAGCCTGATGAGCCTGGGTAGCAATGATGTTGAGCCACGATTCGTCGTTACCGGCCAGCAGAAATGACTTTTCCAGGTCGCTGGTGGAAACCAGTGGCTTGGGTTTGGAAAAGGTTTCTTTAGGTTGTTGTGCAAACAGGGGCGAGCGATAAAGCGCGAGTATTTCGGAAACCTGGCTGCACGAGGGGGCTAGCTTCAGCGTTTCGACGGCTTCTTCTTCGTCGCCGCGACCGGCCAGAATCTTGGCTTTTTCAATGTAGCCGAACGAGTTGGACGGGTACTTTTCAATCGCGCTGTTCGCGTAGCGCAGTGCCGATGCCTGGTTGTTATGCAGATTGGCCGTGACTACCGCCTGGCGCAATTGACTCAAGGAAACATTCAGCCGGAGCAATCTGTCTGTGCAAGCCAGGCTGGCACGATGAGCCCCCATTTTTGAAAGCAGGAAGATTGCCTTAACAATGATGTGTCGCTGGATGGATATCATTATTTTTTCACGCTCTTCTTTTTCTTGGCGATCGCCAGCTCTCGCTTGGTTTTGTAGAACTCTTTCAATTCCTTGCGCACGTAGGATTGAGGTTGAGTAGGTGTGAACTCGCCGTTCCACAGTTTTATCAGCGCATCCCGGGCCAGGCTCAATGAGTCCTTGGTGTCGGTAAAGAGAGAGCTACGCAGCGGTTCATACAGCTGGACGTATTGTTCGCTGTTTTCGGCCAGCTCTGTGATGCCGGCTGCCAGCGCCTCGGGTGTTTTGATCGTCAGGCCCAGCTCGCTCCGGCGCGAATACTCCAGGCTGTAGCCGTCGATTTTTTTACCGCCCATCTGGTCGGACAGGTCGGTATCCAGCAGTGCGATGGGTTTCTTGCAATACATCGCGTCAAAGATTGCGCCGCTGTAATCGGATATGACGACATCGCAGATGGACAGCAGCTCCAGCAGGTCGTCATTGGCCCCGAAATGGCAAATGGCACCCATGTCCATCTTGTCTTTGCGCGCGCTTTCGAGCAGTTCGGTGTTGTGGTGCATCTTCATCAAAACATTGTAGTTATCCGCCAGGTCGTAAATAGAGGTCACGAACTGGTCAACGCTGGACAGATCGCCCCAGGTTGGCAGATACAGCACTGTTTTTTTGTTCGGATTCAGTTTCGCCGCGTGTTTTGATTTGGCGGCCTGATGAAAACTCTCCAGATGCCAGTCATCGTAACGAGGATTGCCAACGGAAGCCGTCGGGCTGAAATAATCGATACGCTCTGAAGCATAAGGGCCGTAAGTCAGGCACAGATCTGCGAACGCACGCCATGGGCCGTAGTTATGCGGCTCTTTGGCATAGCCATACTGGATCATGGCTATTTTTGATTTTTCAAACACTTCGATGCGTGAAAAAGGCGTCTGGCAAACGATGATGTCGAAGACTCCATCGAGTGTGGCCATTTGCGCGCGATCCCACACCATTATCGGGGTGTGGGGGTTTTTCAGGATGTCATCACTGAATTCAGCGATGAAATCCATTCGCTTTTCAATCACAAAGCATGCGCCAGGGAAGGTGCTGGCCAGCTTCTGAATGTGAAGAAATTGAAACGGGTTCCACCCAACGAAACCAATTCTGGGTGACTTACCCATACTTTTTGATCTCTGCGATCAGTTGGGTAGTGGAGATACCTTCTGTGCGCGGCAGGTAGATAACTTCGCACAGGGATTTGAATTCATCGAAGCGTCCTTCCCAGTCATTGCCCATGACCAGAGCGTGAGCGCCAAACTCTTTGATGTACTCGCCTTTGAGCTCAAGAGACTCCTCAATGAAAACCTCGTCCACACATCCGAGCGAGGCGATGATGTCGCGACGTTCGCCTTCAGGGTAAACCGGGTTGCGTTGTTTTTTCGAGAAGTTCAACGCATCCGAAGAGATACCCACAACAAGCCGGTCACCTTGGGCGCGAGCGCGCTGCAGGATTTTTACGTGACCGATGTGCAGCACGTCGAAGGTACCGAAGGTGATGATAGTTCTCATATATATCCTTATCGCGTAAGCGGTTGCGTCGCATGGGGCGGGTAGAAAGGGGGGGTAGGCCTTGGTCTTGAAAGCTCAGCTTTTTGGAATCGTCGTTTCTCAGCGAGGATGCAGGCATCTTCAGTGTCGGGTGTTGATTCTGTGGCGCCTGCGCTCGACTCACTTTTTAAAAGGTCCGGCATGCAGCATCTACAAAAGCCCGCCATTCTACCGGGGGCTCTTGTGGTTCGGATATGGGTTTTATTCTGCGCTGCCACGAGCATAAGTCGTGCCGAGTTTAAAGCTGAATTTTTTGCGGGCCAGCTTTCCTTTGAAAGGCTTGCCATCCACGAGGAAAGTCAGACGATACCAGCCACGCTTTGCATCGAATGATGTGTTCTGGATCTGATAAACGCCTGGCGCAACCAATGGTGAGGCGCTGCCTGATCCGGCTTCGTGCGAAACCACCTCAATCGAGGTAAAGCGGTCCAGGGCATTCATGTCTGCATAGGCAGTAGGCGTGGTGAGCCAGACAATGCCAGAGCTTGTACCGCTTGCAGAGTTGGAGACTGTGCCAGCGAGGACGCTGCGGTTTTTCAGACCCATATGCAGCTTGATTGCGCTGATCTTGTCGAGTGCTTCTGACACGTTAGTGAAATCGACGTCAATCATGTCTTTAGGTTCAAGATCCCACCACTGGCTGGCCAGAAGCCGTTCAATGGTTGCTTCGTCGAAGCGATAGCGGATGACTTGAGCGGGAATGCCACCCACGATGGCATAAGGTGGTACGTCTTTTGTGACCACTGCGCCGCCGGCAATGACGGCGCCAGTACCGACAGTTACGCCCTGGCAGATCATCACTCCGGCACCAATCCAGACATCGTGGCCAATCACTGCCGGGTTGGCAGTGGGGCCCTTTACTCGCTGATGAGTCGAGTAGTCTTTAAAGTCGGTGAAGTGATTGGTGTTGTATTGGAAGGGGTGGCAGCTCAGGTAATCGGTTGGGTGGTTGATGGGGCTGATTTCGGCATTGCGTGCGATGGAGCAGAAATTACCAATAGTTACGCCCCGGCCAACATAGCCGCCGTTGCCAATGTAGGTGTACTTGCCTATCAGAGCTTTCGCGTTGACAGTGACAGCGCCATAAAGTTTCACTGGCTCCATTAAAATGGCTTCCGGAGAAATATTGGCAAGTTTCGATATCAAAGTGTTTTCCAAAATCCACGCGCTCCGTAATATTGCAATGCCATCATTTAGATGTTTAAGTGCCGCTACATGATTATCCAGGGATATTCATTGGGTGCTTCTAAGATGTTTTGGTGTGGGGTTGGCAAACCGCGGATTTTATCGGTGTGTCCTGCGTGTGTCAAGATATGTATGAGGTAGATGGGGTGGTGCCTGGTGCAACTGTAATTGCAGTCGTTGAGCGCTGTGTTGGTGCATACAAGGTAGCGTTATATGAAGGTGTTAATCAGAGTTGTTCCATCCCGACATAGGGTTGAGCGGGGCAGTCCATTAACTTCGTTTGAGTACTATCGTGCCAAGTGGATAGAGTGGTCGCCTCTGGTGCGTCCTGATAAAGTGCTGGGTGTTTTTGGTGCGAAAAGTTCTAGCCATAGAGAGATATGGATGGTCTGGGTGGTTTTGGTTAAAAGGGGGTTGCTGTGCGGCAAGTAATATCTGTCTTGTATGAGTTGGCGGAGCAGGGAGGGGGGGTGACGCGTGTTTCGCTGGGCAGAACCGCTGCGCTGGCAGAGGCGGGAGTGAGTGCGCGGATAGCCGTACTTGACTTTGATGAGCGGCTGGACGCAACCATCGGCAACCTTGTTGAGCAGGGCCGTATTCCTGAAACACTTAAAGTTGTTAATTTTTATAAGTGGTTTGCCTGCAAGGCTCTGGAAGTTATAAGTGCAGGCGCTGCAGCGCGTAATGATTCGAATATTGAACATCTGCAAGTTAAGGTCGTCCGGCGCATTGATCATATTAATGGCGCGAATATCAGTGTTGTTCGATATATGACGGTCAAGGGCTATGTATATTTAGAGGAATTCCAGAATCATTTGACGGGTGGCGTGATGGTTTTGATTTCCATGCCCGGTAAAAGGCCGCTCAAGTTCAATTCGCTCGACTCGGCCCACGCATACTGGTTGAAGTGCCTGTCGGTCGAGTGTTTGCCCAGTTTTATCGTTGCCGATTCAATTGGTGCTGCGGATGCGGTGTGCAGCATAGAGGGCGATGATATTTACAGGGTGCTGATGATGCACAGTAATCATTTGCTTAAGCCGTACCGCGTCGGTGGTGCTATTGCACCGAAATACCACGGTGTTATCAGGGGGATTTCTAACTGTGATCGGCTGGTTCTTTTGACCCGGGGACAGCTTCACGACATGCAGCTGCAGTTTCCGTCAGGGCGATATTCAGTGATCGGCAACCTGATCACGCTTGAATCGCAGGAAGAGCCGGTTCTGCGTGAGGCTAATCTAGCTGTCATCGTGTCGCGGCTTCACGGTGTCAAGCGTATCAAGTCGATGGTCAGTGCGTTCGCCAAAGTTGTAGCGATAAACCCTGATGCGCGCCTGGAGATCTGGGGGTCGGGAGATCAGGAGGAAGAGATAAAGGCATTGATTCTCAAGCTCGGTATGCAGGACTCCATTCAGGTGATGGGGTTTGCAACCAGTGTATCCCGCATCTTCAGGCGAGCCAGTGTCAGTTTGGGCATGTCGGTTACTGAAGGCTTTGGTATCAGCTTTGCTGAGTCATTGGGGTATGGCACTCCGCTGGTCTCTACGCGAACCAACTATGGGCCACAGGAGATTGTGGCTGATGGGGAGGATGGGTTTATCGTAGATACCGAAGATGAGTTTGTTGAAAAAATCAATCTGTTGCTCAGTAATAGTGCTCTGGTTTCGTCCATGGGTAGTAAAGGCAAGCTCAGTGCGCAAAGGTTCGCGTCTCAAGCGATCGTTAAGCTTTGGCTTGATTTGTTTGATGGCTTGGCGGGCGGGCCAACCGGGCGTCAAGGTTATGCCGGGCCCGAAGGAGAAATTCTCCTGAACAGGGTGTCAAGTAAGGTCGGCTGGATTTATCTGCCAGAAGGGGTCAGTGATGAGTGTGCCGAATCCTATCGATTGGCCAGGAAGGCCTGGGTGCTGGAGGTTTCTGCTGAGCGTGAGTTTATGGGGGGGGTGGCCAAAGTGCTTCCGGGGGTGTACGAAATCGACGAAATGGCTCTCGATGAGGTTAAAGGGCGGTACCGCTTTCGCTTGATGAAGGACGGTGTTTCTTTTCGGGGTGTGATTGCAAGTCGCGCGATAAAATTCATCTTTTCTTGAGCGCGGGATCTCTCTCTTGGTTGATGGGGATCTTTTTTTTGCTTCAGGTGTTGAGCGAGTTTGATTCCATGCTTGCCTCTGACTCTGGTAACTCGCTCTCGCTGAGGTGATGACCCTGTTGCAGTAGATGCCTCGCCCCTTTGGTTGTGTGGTGCATGGTTGGTGATTTAAGGGGCTGGCTTATGGCACTTGGCAGGTGCTTGTCATTGCAGTCAGTAGCGTGACTGCATTTCGTGGGTGTTGGGGTTAGTTTTTAGCTTGGGGATCGGGGTTTTTTTTGAAGGTGAAGGTCACGGTCCCTGCTGGAATGGTTTTTGGGACGCCATTGATTTTCAGTGCGAAATGATTTTTTTCCGGGTTATGCCAGGCCTTTTCAATCTTGAAATTTCCTGATCCGAAGCCTGACTCGATAATGTTCACGCTGTCAAAGTCCCGCAGGATTTCTGGCTCTGCATATGACTTTTCGATATCAAACCAAATGACGCCATTTTTGCTGGTGGACGAATTTTTGAGGGTGGTGAGCAGTGACTGGCTTATTAATTTCTTGTAAAAGGCTCGGCGGGACTCTATCTCGTTGAGCGCGGCATCAATGTCATTAAAGTCGACTCCGTTCATGTCGGTAGGGTCAAGTTCCCACCAGCGCGACTCCAGCAGGCGCGAAACCGTGTCCTCATCAAAGCGCATTCGTATTTCTTTTGCGGGGGCTCCGGCGACAATGGCGTAAGGTCGAACGTCTTTTGTAACGACGGAGCTTGAGCCAATCACTGCGCCATGACCGATCTTGACGCCTCCGCGTATTACGGATTTTGTTCCGATCCAGACATCACTACCGATTTCTGTCACATGGTCCCTCTTGCGAGGTTGTTTTACTTTGGTTATTTGATATTCGGGTTGATTGGCGAAATGGTTGTTGTTGTACTGGAATGAGTGCGATGACAACATGGTCAGTGGGTGGGCTTTAGCACCAATCTCAATGTCTCGAGCTATCGAGCAATAGTTGCCGATATGGGTGTGTTGTACGTATGAGCCTGTTCCGATGTAGGTGTACTTACCAATTGTCGAAGTCTTGTCTACCACAACTACGCCGTATAGCCGTACGGGGGCAACGAGGGTAGCTTCTTCCGATATCCTGCAGCCGGGGCCAATTATGTTTTTGCTTTTATATCTGGAACTGTTCAAGTCTGACTCCGGATGACTTATGGTTGGAGATGCTTTGGTTTTCAACTAAGTCTTGTATGACTGTTGTTCAATGCATTCAAAAGCGGTGGATGTTATTTTATTTTCGGAAAAAATTCCAGAGTTAAGGCGGAGAAAGCGCAGGAGGTGCGTTGCCTGTTGCCTGTTGCCTGTTCTGTGACTGGGCGGCAGTACTGTTGCCTCGTCGGGTGGCGGGTTGGAGGGCGCGCGGGGAGGCTTGTTCGTTCTGATCAGGTCTGGCGGGTTGCTTCTTGGTCGGCAAAACCATTCTGGGCAATAAGGGTGCTGATGACGGGGCGATTTCGGTTCTATTAAAGCATGTCGCGGTATTACTTCGAGAGACATGTGTCGAACTGAAAAGTTCCCGGAATCTTCATCGGTTCTCATGTAAATATTCTAATTGACTGCAATCTCAACGGCGTCCCGAATACGTTCGATTTGCATCGGTCGTGTAGAGGGGTGGTGTTATTTTATTCGTGGTCGCCACCAGAGACTTCATTGCAAAATGGAGGGGTTGCAGTCAAATTTCCATGTTTAAGGAAACTCTGAAAAGGACTTCCAAATCTGGTGAAATACGCCTGTCCCACGAACTGAACGGTTGAGCCCCGATGAAGCAAATGTCTTTCGCTGATGCCGAGTACGCAGGCAAACGTAAGCAGA
>NZ_SCFG01000033.1:0-38418 GCF_022496645.1 Pseudomonas sp. TMW22089 | reverse complement strand
AAGCACCCACACGAATTGCTTGATTCAGTTGTTAAAGAGCGATTGGTTAAGCTTTCGCTCAACCGAGGCGCGCATTCTACAGCAGCCTCTGTTGCTGTCAAGCGGTTATTTTCAGATGTTTTCAAAGCTTCCTTTGTAACATCAACCACTTGCGCTTTCGATCTCTCGTTAGCGGGAGGCGAATTCTACAGCGTTACACGCTGCTGTCAACACCTCATTTCCTGCTTCGACGACTTGAAGCTGACACTGCCGAAGAACCATCCAACTCATTGAAACTCAAGGAGTTTTCCGTTTCGACTGCGCCGGAAGTGGGCGAATTATAGGCCGTTGGAATTCTGAGTCAAGGACTAATTCAGATTCAGGCCACCGATACCGGTTTCTTCTTATATAGACGAGGAATTCGACGCATCACTGCAGGTATGCGCAGCAGCAGCAGACATATACCTATAGAGGCATAGATCGACCATTCCTTGAGGTCAGCCCGCACAATCCAGAGCATATGCAGCAAACCAAGCCCCAAAACCACATAGACCAGACGATGGAGCTTCTTCCAGCGCACCCCCAAACGCCTCTGGCTGTAGCGATTTGAAGTCACCGCCAATACCAGCAAACACAGAAACCCCAGACTCCCGACAATAATGTAAGGCCGCTTGCGCAATTCCACGCCCAGCTGCGACCAGTCGAACCCCAACACGAAGGTCAAATAGGCACACAGGTGCAAGACTACATACGCAAAACACCACAAACCCAATTGACGGCGCACTGCAATCCAGCCTGCCCAGCCCGTGAGCTTCTGCATCGGCGTCATGCATAGCGTCACCAACAGCAGAATCAGCGTCCCCAATCCAAGCCGATCGACCAACACCTTCCCCGGATCAGGCCCCAAAGCCAAACTCCAGGCTTCATACAGCCAAAACAGGGGCCAGACAGCAGCAGCAATAAAGACACTTACACGCCACAGACCTAGTCGCATCAATAGTTCTTCCTGAGGTCGAGACCGGTATATAAAGAAGCAACTTCATCGGCATACCCGTTGAACATCCGGGTATCACGCACATTCGGACTAAACAGGCTGCTCGGCAAACGCCGCTCACGCGCCTGAGTCCAGCGCGGATGATCGACTTGCGGATTCACATTGGCATAGAAACCGTATTCATCAGCAGCAATGCTTTGCCATGTGGTCTTTGGCTGCTCTTCGACCAGACTGATCCGCACAATCGACTTAACGCTTTTGAAGCCATACTTCCAGGGCACCACCAAACGCAGCGGTGCGCCATTTTGATTGGGCAACTCACGCCCATACATGCCCACCGCCAGTATCGCCAAGGGATTCATCGCCTCATCCAGCCGCAAGCCTTCAACATAGGGCCAGTCAATCAACGCAAATCCCGAGCGCTGCCCCGGCATGACCTTTGGATCCTGCAAGGTTTCAAAACGTATGTATCTGGCTTTGGAGGTCGGCTCCACTTGCTTGAGCAATGCAGAGATTGGAAAACCGATCCACGGGATCACCATTGACCACGCTTCAACGCAGCGTAATCGGTAAATCCGCTCCTCCAACTGATAAGGCTTCATAAAGTCTTCAAGGGCGTATCGCCCAGGCTTGCCCACCTCGCCATCCACCACCACCGTCCAGGGCTCTGTTTTCAAAGCGCCCGCGTTCTGAGCAGGATCTCCCTTGTCAGTGCCGAACTCGTAAAAGTTGTTGTAGTGGGTTGCATCCTTGAATGGCGTGATCGCCTCGTCCTTGACCGTGATTGCCTGCCACTTGGTCTGCGGCAGCTTCTCGGCAAACCAGCCCGGCGCCTTGCCCGGTTCTACACCGGCATAGCGGCCTGCATCATCTGCATTCGCCCAGCGCGGAATTGCACCCACAGCCAATCCGGCAAGGGAGCTACCCAGTAGTGCACGACGGGACAAATAGAAGGGTTCAGGCGTAACGTCCGACTCTTTGCAGTCGGACGCTTTAGGCAGCTTGATGAGCATGACAACTCCGTAGTATTGGAGGACTGATGCACCAATAGACTACGGAGTTCGGGAGAAATTACATCACTCTGCTGCTTTGTTACGGCGCAGACGCAACAAATACTGGATCGGCCCCGAGGCCGCATAGGCCAGGAAAGCCAGCAACAAGATGCGCGGCGGATCGCTGAACACAACAGCGAATACCAGGACCACAGCCAGGATCGCCACAAAAGGAACGCGCCCTTTCAAATCCAGCTCTTTAAAGCTGTTGTACTTGATGTTACTGACCATCAGCATGCCCGCGGCAGCTACCAGCAAGGCCACCAGGAACGACATTTTCGAACCCTGGATTCCGTAATCGCTGAACGCCCAGACAATACCCGCGACCACACCCGCCGCAGCCGGACTTGCCAGACCAATGAAGTAACGCTTGTCAGCCGTTCCGACCTGCGTGTTGAAACGCGCCAGACGCAACGCGGCACCAGCTACATAGATGAAGGCGACCATCCAGCCGACCTTGCCCATATCCCCCAGCGCCCAACCAAAAGCCAGCAAGGCAGGAGCAACACCAAAGGCAACCATGTCGGACAAGGAGTCGTATTCGGCCCCAAACGCACTTTCGGTATTCGTCATACGGGCCACACGGCCATCAAGACCATCCAGCACCATCGCTACAAAAATCGCGATAGCGGCAAAAGCAAAATACTTGCTGGCACCAGCAGCATCACCTGCACTCATTGCGCTTTGAGCGCTCATGGAGTTGATGATGGAATAAAAGCCGGCGAAAAGGTTCGCCGTAGTGAACAGGTTCGGCAGCAGATAGATACCACGATGCCGGACTTTGCGACCTTCAGCGTCATGCCCTTCTTCGACATGCTCATCGATAGGCAGCAGGCTATCGGCGTCAGAAGCCTGTTTTGGCTCTTCGGGACGTTCGCTCATGGACATTACCTTGCAACGATATGGAAAGTTTCAGTAGAGGCTTGCAGACCGAGACCGACCCGCAAACTATCCTGCTTTATACCAGAAGCCGCCGCTTAAACGAAAAAACGCGGCCTAGGCCGCGTTTTCTCTATAGGTTTTTTGCTTAGTTCTTGTCTTTGTCGACGATTTTGTTCGCGCCGATCCAAGGCATCATCGAGCGCAATTGGCCACCGATGACTTCGATACCATGGGCAGCGTTGTTACGACGCTTGGCGGTCATCGACGGGTAGCCAGTAGCACCCTCGCTGATGAACATCTTGGCATATTCACCATCCTGAATGCGCTTCAGAGCGTTGCGCATTGCCTGACGGGATTCAGCGTTGATGATTTCCGGGCCAGTGACGTACTCGCCGTACTCGGCGTTGTTGGAGATCGAGTAGTTCATGTTGGCGATACCGCCTTCGTACATGAGGTCAACGATCAACTTCAACTCGTGCAAGCACTCGAAGTAAGCCATTTCCGGGGCATAGCCCGCTTCAACCAGGGTTTCAAAGCCGGCTTTGACCAGCTCGACAGTACCGCCACACAGAACCGCCTGCTCACCGAACAGGTCGGTTTCAGTCTCGTCCTTGAAGGTCGTTTCGATGATGCCGGTACGACCGCCACCCACGCCCGCGGCGTAAGACAGTGCAACGTTTTTGGCGTTGCCGGATGCGTCCTGGTAGATCGCGATCAGGTCGGGAATACCGCCGCCCTTGACGAACTCGGAGCGCACAGTATGGCCCGGTGCTTTTGGCGCAATCATGATCACGTCAAGGTCAGCACGCGGAACAACCTGGTTGTAGTGGATCGCGAAGCCGTGGGAGAAGGCCAGTGTTGCGCCCTTCTTGATGTTCGGCTCGATTTCGTCCTTGTACAGCGCCGACTGGAACTCGTCCGGGGTCAGGATCATGACCAGGTCGGCAGCAGCAACAGCGCTGGCAACGTCAGTAACTTTCAGGCCATGAGCTTCGGCCTTGGCCACAGTGGCCGAACCTTTACGCAGACCAACAGTAACGTCTACGCCGGAGTCTTTCAGGTTGCACGCCTGGGCGTGACCCTGGGAGCCGTAACCGATAATGGCTACTTTCTTGCCCTGGATGATCGAAAGGTCGCAGTCTTTGTCGTAATAAACTTTCATGATTTTCCCTTATATCCAGGCCATTCAGGCCATTTACTAATTGTTAGTTATTAGATGCTGAGTACTTTGTCGCCGCGAGCGATGCCCGTGACGCCACTACGAACCGTTTCCAGGATCGACGCGGTACCAATCGACTGAATGAAGCTGTCGAGCTTGTCACTTGTACCGGTCAATTGCACGGTATACACACTGGCGCTGACATCAACGATCTGGCCACGGAAAATATCCGTAGTACGTTTAATTTCTGCGCGCTGTGCACCGGTAGCCTTGATCTTGACCAGCATCAACTCACGCTCGATGTGAGCGCTCTCCGACAGATCGACCAGCTTGACCACTTCGATCAGTTTGTTCAGGTTCTTGGTGATTTGTTCGATGACTTCATCGTGACCGACAGTGGTCAGCGTCAGACGCGACAAGGTCGGGTCTTCAGTCGGCGCCACGGTCAGGCTTTCGATGTTGTAGTTACGTTGCGAGAACAGACCGACAACGCGAGACAGGGCACCGGGTTCGTTTTCAAGAAGCAGGGAAATAATGTGCCGCATGATTAAGTACGCTCCGTCTTGCTCAGCCACATGTCGCGCATGGAGCCGTCTTTGATCTGCATCGGGTAAACGTGCTCACTGGTATCGACCTGGATATCCAGGAACACCAGGCGATCTTTCATGGCGAAGGCTTCTTCCATCTTCGGCTTCAGATCTTTCAGATCAGTGATGCGGATCCCCACATGCCCATACGCTTCAGCCAGCTTGACGAAGTCAGGCAGCGATTCCATATAGGAGTGCGAGTGGCGACTGCCGTAGTTCATGTCCTGCCACTGACGAACCATGCCAAGAACGCCATTGTTCAGGCTGATGATTTTTACTGGCAGGTCATACTGCAGGCAAGTCGACAATTCCTGAATGTTCATCTGAATACTGCCCTCGCCTGTCACGCAAGCAACGTCAGCGTCAGGAAAACTCAGTTTCACACCCATGGCTGCCGGGAAGCCGAACCCCATCGTGCCCAGGCCGCCGGAGTTGATCCAGCGATTAGGCTTGTTGAAGCGGTAATACTGAGCAGCGAACATCTGGTGCTGACCCACATCGGACGTTACATAAGCGTCGCCCTTGGTGACTTCGCAGAGCATTTCGATCACAGCTTGTGGCTTGATCTTGCTGCCGTCGCCCTTGTCATAAGGGAACAAACCTTTATCACCGCGCCACTCGTCGATCTGTTTCCACCAGCTGTTAACCGCTTCAGCATCCGGTTTCTCGCCAATGTCCTTGAGGATCGCGACCATTTCGCTCATCACGCTCTCCACCGGACCTACAATCGGCACGTCTGCCTTGATGGTCTTGGAGATGGATGCCGGATCGATATCCACATGGATGATCTTGGCGTTCGGGCAGAACTTGGAAGGGCCGTTGATGACACGGTCGTCAAAGCGCGCACCCACTGCCAGAATCACGTCAGCGTTATGCATCGCCATGTTGGCCGTGTAGCTGCCATGCATGCCGAGCATGCCGACGAACTGACGATCAGTGCCAGGGTATGCACCCAGGCCCATCAGCGTGTTGGTCACCGGCACGTTGAGCATTTTGGCCAGTTCGGTCAAAGGTGCTGAACCGCCGCCCAGGATAACGCCGCCGCCTGCGTACAGAATCGGACGCTTGGCCGCCAGAAGCATCTCGGCTGCCTTGCGGATTTGCCCCGAGTGCCCGCGCACTGCCGGGCTGTAAGAACGCAATTTGGCTTTTTTCGGGAAAACGTATTCAAACTTTTCAGCCGGGTTGGTCATATCTTTAGGGATATCGACCACGACCGGGCCAGGACGGCCGGATTGTGCGAGGTAGAACGCCTTTTTCATGACCTCCGGGATTTCCGAAGCATGCTTGATCATAAAGCTGTGCTTCACGATGGGCCGGGAGATACCGATCATGTCGGTTTCCTGGAAGGCATCGGTTCCGACCATGGTGCTGGGCACCTGACCGGAAATGATCACCATCGGGATGGAGTCCATGTAGGCGGTTGCAATACCGGTAATGGCGTTGGTCGCACCCGGCCCGGAAGTCACCAGTACTACACCGGCTTTACCGGTAGCACGGGCATAGCCGTCAGCCATATGGGTTGCCGCCTGTTCGTGGCGAACCAGGATGTGGGTAACGTCCGGCTCTTTGAACAGCGCGTCGTATACGTGAAGGAGAGCACCGCCCGGGTACCCGTAGATATATTTGACACCTTCGTCGCGCAAAAAGCGGACGAGCATCTCACCGCCAGATAAAAGCTCCACGTTGTTCACCTCTAAAACGCCAGAATACCGTCCACAAAAATGCGAACGGGTCTTAATAGGTTTACTTTTCAGCAGAGCATGAGCGACGGTGGTCGCCGACTACGTCAGCACTGACTGAGCAAGTATTGGGAGCGCCCCAAATGTTGCGGGGTTTTCCCACCCAGCGCGAGGTAACGCGTTGCGGGTGTAACAAGTCGGCGCGGGTGTGCGCCTCATGATCTGCTGAGAGAGCCTGCTTCTGGCAGTCCCTCTACAGCGGACTTTCGATTCTTCTGTTTCAGCCCCCCCAAGTCAAGCAGTAATTGCGCTTTTTTCCATCAAAGCGCATGAGAACGTAGAAGAATCTGGCTTGAGGAGGGATAAAACTCGCCTGAATGGCGCAAAGTGGTAGAAATATGCGCAAGACTGCCGAAAAAGTCGGCAGTCAGGCAATTAACCAGCGCTGACAATCAGTTGGTCGAACTTTTTCAGCGCTGAGCGCAGACCCAGACTCTCTTGCGGCCTGTCGGCATAAACCATCTCGGCCATCTCCAGAATCCCCGACACCTTTGGCAGTGGCAGATCCTGCTCCAGGATTTGTTTCATCCTTGCCAGGAAAATCCACTGCAACCACTGATGAAAGTCCAGGGTATCAACGGAAAATGGCTCAACGCTGCTCAAGGCTTCGGAGCCGGGGGAGACTTCATCCCACCAGCCCTGCAAGCGCAATTCACGTTCAATAAGCAGCAACTGCTCGGCAATCGACGCGAAACGTGGATCCATCAGAGACTCACCTTGGCTTTTTGACGGGCCAGTGCCGCGCCAGCCGCGTCGCCCTGCTTCTCACGGGCCTGGGCAATCAAGCCCCACAGGCTTGCCTGCAAGTCCGGACGTCCATTGGCAAAGGTCAGACCACGACGGGCAAACTGCTCTGCCTGAGCGGCATCGCCCTGGGCCATACGGACCTGGGCCAGACGATAAAGCACCTGCGGTTCACGCGGCGCCACACGTTGCGCCCGCTCCAGACTCGACGAAGCGCCATTGAGGTCACCACTGGCCTGCTGCTGCTGAGCAGTGGTCAGCAGCGCCAATACCGGGCCATCCAGCTGCTCATCGGCAGCCAGGGCGCCACTGCTGGACGGAATGCCGGAAGGAACGCCGCTCGGGATGATCGGTGCCGGGGCACTGTACGCAGTGTTTGGCGTATAGCTGCCAGTACTGATGGGCGCGGCAGCCGGGCCCGGGGTAATAGGCCCCGGAGTAAAGGGCTGGCTGCTGATCGGTGTCGAGACACTAGCCCCGCCACCCGGGATCATTACCACCACGCCCGAATCCTCGGTAATCGTCCGCGGTTGCGCAGCCCGTTGCGCAGTAGCCTGTGGATAATTATTCGCCGTACGCTGGGACGAAACACGCTCACTGTTCGATACCGGCACACCGGAGTCGACCACAGGGATCGAACCCTGTGGCACGCTGGCGCAACCATTGAGCAAAGCCAGGGCTGAAACAGCCGGAATCCACCACTTATTCACGTCAAACCCTCTTTGCTTAATTCAACCAGCCTTTGACCCAATCCATCACGGCATCGCCCGTCGCAGGCGCCTGGGCGCCACAACTGGCCCCCGCAGGTGGCTCACTGCCGCGAATATACGGCATCTGCACCGCGCCCGGGCAGCTGGCATCAGAGCCCTGCCCCGTATGCGGATCGATCCAGGCCTGAACAATGTTATCGGGCTGCGGCATGTCCAGCGGCAACGGATCGGCTTTATTCATAAAGCTGGTCCATACCTGCAAGGCGCCAGTGGCTCCGGTGAACGGCGTCTTGCCATTGTCATCGCGCCCCAGCCAGACCACTGCCAGCAAATCCTGGCTAAAGCCTGCAAACCAGCTGTCACGGGAATCGTTACTGGTACCGGTCTTGCCCGCCAGCGCCAGGCTTCGAGGCAGCACGTTATAAACCGAGCGCCCCGTACCTTCGCGCATGACATGTTGCATTGCATTCTGGATCAGGTAGATCGAACCCGGATCGAAGCGCTGCTGGATCTGAAACGGATAGCGTTTGAGCGGCTCACCTTCTGCCGTCAGGACACTGCGGATCCCTCGCATAGGCGTGTTGAAGCCGCCGTTGGCCAGCGTCTGATACATCGTCGCCACTTCCATCGGACTCAGCGCGCCAGCCCCCAGCAACATGGACGGGAAAGCCGGAAACTCGCGTTCGACGCCAAGTCGCGCCAGGGTCTTGAGCACATTAGGCACGCCAACTTCCTGACCCAACCGGACTGTGCCCAGGTTGTAGGAGTTCATCATCGACTGATACAGAAAAACCGTCCCGTGAGAGCGACGGTCATAGTTCTGCGGCTTCCATACCTGCCCATCCGCCCCCTTGATCGACAGCGGATCATCCGACAGCCAACTGGTCAGGGTGTACTGGCTAGGCCGCTCAAGGGCAGTGAGGTATACCGCCGGCTTGATTAGCGAGCCAATGGGACGCACAGCATCCAGCGCGCGGTTAAAGCCCGCGTAGCCAGGTACGCGACTGCCAATAAGTGCCTGAACTTCGCCGGTTTCCGGGTTGGTCACCACCATCGCCGCTTCGACTTCATCCGAGCCTTTACGCCCGGTAAGGCGTTTGAAGGTCTCACCGACGGCAGCTTCCGACTTCATTTGCAGGATCGGGTCGAAGCTGGTGAAAATGCGCAGCCCCTCTTCGGTCAAGTCTTCGTCGCGATAATCCTCGCGCAGCTGACGCTTGACCAAATCCAGGAAGCCCGGGAATGAACTGTCTGCAAGGCTGCCGCGCTTGGTCACGCCCAGTGGCATTTTCTTGGCTGCTGCCACCTGTTCAGCTGTCGCCACGCCCTGCTGTTCCAGCAAGTCGAGCACCAGATTGCGCCGCTCCAGCGCACGCTCAGGGTAGCGACGCGGGTTATAGGCTGAAGGCCCTTTGACCATCCCCACCAACAAGGCCACTTGATGCAACTTGAGCTCGGCCAGCGGCTGGCTGAAGAAGAACTGACTGGCCAGACCAAAGCCGTGCACTGCGCGCTGTCCGTCCTGACCGACGAATACTTCGTTCAGATACGCTTCCAGAATCTCACGCTTGTCGTAGTGCAACTCCAGCAGCAGCGCCATCATGGCTTCGGTCAGTTTACGACTCAGGCTGCGCTCGTTGGTCAGGTAGAAGTTTTTGACCAGCTGTTGAGTCAGGGTACTGCCGCCCTGACGCATTTGACCGGATGACGTGTTCACCCACATCGCACGGGCGATCGATTTCGGCGACACACCAAAGTGATGATAAAAGTCCCGATCTTCCACGGTTACCAGTGTATCGAGCAGGAACGGTGGCACTTGATCAATATTGATCAGGATACGATCTTCAAGATTCTTCGGATAAAGGCCGCCAATCAGCAATGGTTCAAGGCGCACCACAGGCAACTTGGAACCGTTGGTCGCCGAAAGCCCGGCAACGTAGTCGCCAGAGAACCGCACCCGAACCTGCTGGGCTTGCTCGGTCCCTTCATAAAACTGGAACCCACGCGTGTTGAGATCAACCGTATTGCCGTTAACCGCAGCAATACCGGGGCCACTGACCGCGCTTTCGCGGCGATAGCCCAGTGCATCGAGCTCTGTGAGGAAGTCGGTCTTGCTCAGCTTCTGGCCGACGAACAGCTCCAGCGGGCGGGCATAAACCTTGGCCGGAATGGTCCAGCGCTTGCCGGAGAACTTCTCCTGCACGACAGCATCGAGGTACATGGCAAAACCTGCCAGCACCACCAGGCCAACCAGACTGAGCTTGAGAGCCCAGCCCAGCCAAGGGCGCAGGCCGCCAGAAGGACGTTTTTTACGGGAACGAGGAGATCGGGTACGAGTCATGGCGCGAGATTATACGCACTTTGTTCATGTTCAACATGCGCAGCCCGGCGGTTTGCACTACCGCTGTCAGCAGCCATAATGGCGACCATTAATTTTCTAAACCTTGAAGGATCAACCGTGAGCCAGAACCTGATTGCCGCCCTGAAGAACCCGGACCTCTACCCGCATGAAGTCGATGGATTTCAGGTTATCGAGACGCACATCTCCTGGGTCATCCTCACCGGACCTTATGCCTACAAGATGAAAAAACCGGTCAATTTCGGCTTTCTTGATTTCACCGAGCTCAGCGCCCGCGAGCACTTCTGTAATGAAGAGTTGCGTCTTAACCAGCGCCTGACTGAAGGCCTGTACCTCGACGTACTGCCGATTACCGGTACCCCTGAAGCCCCCGTCCTGGGAGGCGAAGGTCCGGCGCTGGAATACGTGCTGAAAATGCGCCAGTTCCCGCAAAGCCAGTTGCTCAGCACATTGCAAGCCAATAGCGAACTGACTGCTGCCCATATCGACGAAATGGCCCAACAGATCGCCCGCTTCCACAGCCAGGCGCCTCTGGTTCCCCAGGAACACTACCAGGGCACGCCAGAAGCAGTGATGGATCCGGTTCGCCAGAATTTCGAGCAGATTCGCCCATTCCTTTCAGACAAAGCTGACTTGCTGCAGCTGGACGCGCTACAAGCCTGGGCAGAGGCAAGCTTCACCCGCCTGAAACCGCTCTTCGAACAGCGCAAGACCGAAGGCTTTATCCGTGAATGCCACGGTGATATTCACCTGGGCAACGCCACCATCATTGATGGCAAGGTCGTGATCTTCGACTGCATTGAATTCAATGAGCCCTTCCGCTTTACCGATGTGTATGCCGATACCGCTTTTTTGGCGATGGACCTTGAAGACCGTGGCCTGAAGTCCCTGGCTCGACGTTTTGTCAGCCAGTATCTGGAATTGACCGGCGACTACCAGGGGCTTGAGCTGCTGAACTTCTACAAAGCCTACCGCGCACTGGTTCGTGCCAAAGTCAGCCTGTTCAGCATGCCTGCCGAAGCCAGCCCGGTTCAACGCAAAGCCACGCTGCAGCAATATCGCAAGTACGCCAACCTGGCGGAAAGCTACAGCACGATTCCTTCTCGCTTCCTGACTATTACCCACGGCGTATCCGCTGTAGGCAAAAGCTCTGTGGCCATGCGTCTGGTCGAGTCCCTGGGGGCTATTCGTTTACGTTCTGACGTTGTGCGCAAGCAACTGTTCGGCCAGCAAACCGCCGAAAATGCGGTAGGCGACGGTATTTACAACGCAGACGCCAGCGTTGCGACCTACAACAAGCTCCACGAACTGGCCGGGACCGTGCTGCGGGCAGGTTTCCCCGTGGTCATTGACGCCACCTATCTCAAGCGCGAGCAGCGCGATGCCGCCGCCAAAGTGGCAGAGGCCACCGGCGTGCCATGCCTGATCCTCGATTGCACCGCGCCGGACGCAGTGATCGAAGGCTGGCTGGCACATCGTAAAAGCATTGGTACCGACCCCTCCGACGCGACCCTGGAAGTGGTCAAGGCACAACAAGCCAGCCGCGAGGCGTTGAGCGCTGATGAAATTCTGCGCAGCAAGCGGGTTGAAACCCACAACAGCAAAAGCCTCGACACTCTGATTGCTGACATCCGTCAGCGCCTGCCAGGCCTGTAACTGCTCGGGCGTGCCGTGCATCCATAAAGGTTTCACGGCACGCCAGTAGTGGCACTATAGTGTCACTCAATTCCTGCAGGAGGCACCCTGATGAGCCGCCCTACATTGCTGAGTTCGGCGCTCTATGCGCTCCTCCACGAAGACGACATCGACGGCTTCAACCAGCAGCGACCTGCCGGTCCTGTCGACATGCGCGGCGGAGACTTTCGCGGACTGGATTTACGCGAGCTGAATGCCGATGCCGTGGATTTTACCGATGGCTACTTCCGTTCAGCCGACCTGCGCGGCCTGGATTTGCGTAACGCCTGTATTGAAGGGGCCAGCCTGGCGCACGCACAAATTTCGGGTGCGTACTTTCCGGTAGAACTGACGGCAGATGAGATTCTGATGTCAGTTAAGCTCGGCACCCGCCTGCGCTATCGCACCAGGTAAAGCAAATACGACACCTGCCTCTGGCCCTATCACAGCTGTCGACCGGGCAAGTCCATTCGATTCAAACGCTCTGCCCTCTGCCTCACAAGTCGGTGCAGACATTCCTTTAGCGCAATCCGTACGCCTCGTCTCTGGCTGCTAGTTCCAAAAACGACTATAGAACGGCGATTTTTCCGCCTAGCGCTACACTCTGTAGGAATCGTTTCGTCCCGTAAACGCTGAGCTCACGCCGTCGCAAGGAGGGCTGATGAACGATGAACTCCAGCATTTGAAAAATCTTGGAAAAACGTCGTCGCAATGGCTACACGCAGTGGGCATTCACAACGCTTCGGATTTGAAGCGCTTGGGTGCTGCCAATGCTTATCGGGCGGTCAAGGCCCGGGGCTTCAGAGCCTCAAAAGTGCTGCTGTACGCAATAGAAGGGGCATTACAGGATGTTCACTGGAACGATATTCCCGCAGAACGCAAAGAGGCGCTGAATCGGCAGGTGGAGCTTTTATCGGCTGGCAACAAAGGCTGAAACGACCATTTACAAAGACTTCCAGAAAAGCCAATAAACAGTTGTTGACATGGAAATGAGAATTGTTATGATTACGCCATCTGGTCGCGAGACCAGTCGATCTTCTGAAAGGCCCTTGGTTCGGACTCTCAGAAAATCTCCTCATCAGGCTAATCACGGTTATTTGACCCGGCTCTTGCCGGGTCTTTTTTTGCCTGTAAAAAAGCGCCTGGCCAGGCTCCTGACGCCCTCTGTCAACGGGCAATAATGACCGGGTGCCCAAGCTCGGGGTGTGGCTGCACAAGCACTTCCAGACCGAATACGGCCTTGAGCAACTCGGGCTGCAACACCACCTGCGGGCAATCCAGCGCACGCGGCCGCCCCTGCTCGAGCAAAAGCAGACGGTCGCAATAACGCGCGGCCAGATTCAAGTCATGCAGGATGATCAACACTGCCGCGCCGCGATCGGCAAAGGCACGAATCGCCTTCAGCGTCGTGTGTTGATGCAAGGGGTCGAGCATGGAGGTCGGCTCATCGAGCAACAGCGTCTGGCCGCTTTGCCCCGGCCATAATTGCGCCAGCACCCGTGCCAGATGTACCCGCTGGCGCTCCCCTCCCGATAACGCCAGATAACTGCGCCCCGTCAAATGCTCAACATCCGCGGCGTGCAAGGCGGCCAGAATGATCTCGGTGTCACGAACGCGCCCGGTCTGATGCGGCAATCGGCCCATACCCACCACCTCTTCGACACGAAAAGCAAAGTCCAGGGTCGAGGTTTGCGGTAACACGGCAAGGCGCTGTGCCCGCTCTGCGCCCTTCCATTGACTCAAGTGCTGCCGGTCCAGCCAGACCTGCCCGGCGGTTGGCGCCAGCTCACCACACAACGCCGCCAGCAATGTGCTTTTACCTGCACCATTGGGCCCTAGCACCCCCAGCACTTCGCCCGGACGCACATCAAGGGTGACATCAGCCAGGACAACTTTTTGAGCGCGATGAATCTGCAAACCTTCTGTGCGCAGCATCAGTGGCGGCCCCGCAGCAGTAGATAAAGAAAGAAAGGAGCCCCGAGAAACGCAGTCACAATCCCGATTGGCAGCTCTGCGGGGGCCATGGCCAGCCGGGCGATCAGGTCGGCGAATAACAGCAGTGTCGCTCCCGCCAGCACGGACGCGGGCAATAGAACCCGATGATCGGGGCCGGCCAGCAATCGCACCAGGTGCGGCACCACCAACCCGATAAAGCCGATCATGCCTGCCGCGGCGACCGCAGCACCGACCCCCAGGGCCGTGCAAAACACCAGTTCGCGCTTCAGGCCTTCAACATTGATCCCCAAATGACTGGCTTCAGACTCGCCAAGCAACAATGCATTGAGCGCACTGGCCCGGCGCGGCAGCCACAAGGCAACACCCAGGGTGACAAACAATAATGGCCATAGCCGCGTGTAACTGGCGCCATTGAGGCTGCCCAGATTCCAGAATGTCAGCGTACGCAACGTCGCATCATCGGCCAGATAGGTGAACAGCCCTACCGCAGAGCCCGCCAGCGCCGTCAGCGCGATACCCGCCAGCAACATGACCGCAACATTGGTCTGACCGTTGCGCCGCCCCAGCCGGTACACCAGCGCCGTAACCCCCAGACCTCCCAGAAACGCGCACAGCGACAACAGATACGGCGCAAAAAATTCTGGCAGACCGCCAAAAGCAGCACCACCGACAATCGCGATCGCCGCCCCCAGCGCCGCCCCACTGGAAACACCGACCAAACCGGGATCAGCCAGCGGGTTACGAAACAGCCCCTGCATGGCCACACCCGACAGCGCCAGCACTCCGCCAACCGCCAGCCCCAATAACGTCCGGGGTAGACGGATCTGCCCCAGAATCAACTCGGCCTGCTCCAGCCCCTCGCCTTGAACCGGTAGGCCGACCAATCGCAGTGCGGCCCGTAAAGTGTCAAATAACGGCAGGCTCACAGGCCCCAGCGCCAGCGATAACCAGATCGCCAACAAACACAACGCACTCAGGCCAATGAACAAGGTGCGAGGCTTGACCAGTGTCCTCATGGATTAACTGCACCTTCAGGGTAAAACTCAGCCGTCAGCTGCTTCAAACTGGCCGGCAGACGCGGCCCCAGGCCGCCCACCAGCAGCGTCGGGTCCAACTCGTAGACCCGACCGTTTTTGGCTGCTCGGATCGAAGCCAGAATCGGGTTTTCTTTCATCAGTGCTTTGCGGGCCTGTTCGCCGGTCAGGCTACGGTCTGCGAATACCAGGACCTGGGGGTTCAACCCGGCCAGCGCCTCGACCGAAAACGGCTTGTAGCCCGTGTGGGTGGCAAGGTTATGTCCGCCCGCCTGAGTCAGCAGCCAGTCCGCGGCCGTATCCTTGCCGGCGATCAAAGGCTTGCCGCCCGCATTCCCCAACAGCAACAGCACTCCGGGTGCCTCGTGAAGCGCTTTGATCCGGGTGACTTGCTGCTGATGCGCCTGCAGTTGCTGCTGGTAATCCTTGAACAGGTGTGCGGCTTGCGCCTCGTCACCCAACAGGCGCCCCAAGTGCTTGAGCGTAGCCTCCAGGCTTGCCAGGTCGGCCTGCGCCGAGAACATCTCAACCGGCACACCGGCACTGCGTATCTGCGCCAGAACGGGTGGCGGGCCCATTTCGTCGGTGCCTATCAACACATCCGGTTTCAAACTCAGAATCCCTTCTGCCGAGAGCTGACGTTGATAGCCGATGCTGGGGAGAGATTTAAGTGATTCAGGATGTTGGCTGGTGGTATCGACCCCAACCAATTTAGACTCAGCGCCCAATGCACTGACCCACTCAGAGAGTGCACCGCCAGCACTGACCCAGCGTTGTGGCAACTCGCCAGCCATGCCGGCATGACTGATCATCAGGCCTGCACAAAGCGTAATCAGGCGGGTACTCAAGCGCATACAGTGGGGTTCCTTGCTAAAGAGGGCTTAGGGCGGCAACACAATTGCCACACCGTGGAAACAGTAGATCGCAGAGCAAAGGGCTATTTGATAATTGTTTGCATTTGCACGTCAACCTCTAACCCGCTCTAACCCGCGCCATCGACCAATGGTTTAGGTGCGATTAAGGATAGTCATGAAGTTTTTATGCCCCTCGCAGACGCTGACTGAAGGTAGCAGCCGCGGCTTCGAGCACAATGGCACGCGCCTGTTCGCAATTCGCCGCGACGGCCAGGTATATGCCTACAAAAACCGTTGCCCGCATCGCGGTGTGCCTCTGGAATGGCAACCGGACCAATTCCTCGATGCCAGTGCCAGTCTGATCCAGTGCGCCACCCACGCCGCACTGTTTTTGATAGAAACGGGTGAATGCGTTGCCGGGCCTTGCGCCGGGCAATCCTTGACTGCCATTGACTGCCACGAGGACAGTCAGGGCATCTGGATCACCCTGCAGGCCTCAGAGGATGACCTCTAGGCGACGATCAACCACCACGGCATCGGACGTCAGGCTCACACCATAAGCCAGCACCTGTACCCCGGCAGCGACTGCCTCGCGCAATGCGGCTGCGTAGCCCGGGTCGATTTCTTCAGCCGGGCGTACCGCGTCGATTCCCGTGAGATTGACGCAATACAGCTGCACCGCACGTACGCCCTGGCGGGCCAGAGTCGCCAGCTCACGTAAATGCTTGGCGCCACGTTGCGTTACGGCATCCGGAAAAGCCGCTACCGGCGAGTCGTCAAATCCCAGGGTGACACTTTTAACTTCGACAAAGGCATAGCCGTCGGGGTACTCCAGCCGAAAATCAATCCGGCTGTTTTCCTGCCCGTAAGCCACTTCACGCTTGAGCGCGGTGAAGCCATTGAGCTCTGTAATCACCCCCGCCAGCAGTGCTTCCTCGATCAAGCGATTGGCGCGCCCGGTGTTCACGCACGCCAGGCGTCCTTGCGGGGTTTGACTGATTTCCCAGGTCCCGGGAAGCTTGCGCTTGGGATCGTTGGAGCGACTGAACCAGACTTGCCCGCCCTCGACCATGCAATTGAGCATCGAACCGGTATTCGGACAATGGATGGTGATCAACTCGCCCGCAGCCGTTTCGATATCGGCCAGAAAGCGCTTGTATCGCTTGAGCAAACGCCCTTCTTCCAGCGCCGGAGAAAAGCGCATCAGCCTTTCCAGCTCTGCAGGCCACGAGCCAGCCGCTCAACGGCTTCCTGCAAGCGCGGCAGGCTTTGGGTGTAGGCAAAACGGACGTGGTGACCTGACTGGAAACGACCAAAATCCAGGCCCGGAGTAATGGCCACGTGCTCCGTTTCAAGGAAGTGCCGGCAAAATGCGAAGGCATCCCCACCAAACGCGCTGATATCGGCATACAGGTAAAACGCACCTTCCGGCTCTACGGCGATACCGAACCCCAGCTCTTGCAGCGCCGGCAGCAAAAAGTCGCGACGACGCCCGAATTCTGCCCGGCGCTCTTCCAGAATTGCCAGCGTTTGCGGCTCAAAGCAGGCCAGCGCAGCATACTGGGCCATGCTCGGAGCACTGATGTAGAGGTTCTGCGCCAGCTTTTCCAGGTCAGCCACAGCTTCCGGCGGCGCGACCAGCCACCCCAGCCGCCAGCCGGTCATACCGAAATACTTGGAGAAACTGTTGAGCACAAACGCACTGTCATCAACTTCCAGCACGCTGGCCGCATCACAGCCATAGGTCAGGCCGTGATAGATCTCATCCACCACCAAATGCCCGTTACGCGCCTTGATTGCTGCCGATAACGAGGCCAGCTCATCACGGCTCAAAATCGTGCCGGTGGGGTTCGCCGGGGAAGCCACCAGCGCCCCGACACTGTCCTGGTCCCAATAGCGCTCAACCAAATCGGCTGTCAGTTGATAACGCACCTCCGGACCGACAGGTACGAGTTGCGCCGCCCCTTCAACCAGACGCAGGAAGTGTCGGTTACACGGATAGCCCGGGTCGGCAAGCAGCCAGTGCTTGCCCGGATCCACCAGCAGGCTGCTGGCCAAAAGCAAGGCTCCGGAACCACCAGGGGTAATCAAAATGCGTGAAGAGTCGATGTCCAGACCGTAACGCTGCTGGTAAAACCCGGAAATGGCTTCGCGCAGTTCCGGCAAGCCGCGGGCCGCAGTGTAGCGGGTTTTACCCGCGGCCAGCGCCGCCTGACCGGCAGCAATGATCGGCTCAGCAGTGGTGAAGTCCGGCTCACCAATTTCCAGGTGAATCACATCGTGCCCCGCCGCCTGCAACTCGTTGGCACGCGCCAGCAATGCCATTACGTGAAACGGTTCGATCGCGCGACTGCGCGCACTGTAAGACTGAGCCATGAGCCTGCCTTCCTGGGTAAGCAAAAGCCCGATTCTACCCAAGCGCCGCCGCAAGGGAGAGTTAAATAGGCTCTTAGATTGCCAGTCAGTAGAACCAATCAGCGCAAGCATCGGTCATAGCTCGGCTAAAATTAATATTCAGCCACTAATCTCAAGCATCACAGGCTCTGCACATGGCCACTGGCAACGGGCTAGACAACCGGGAGTAGCGCGGCCCGATTTGATCTGGTAAGTTCGCCCGCTTGCAGCCGCAGGGCCGGCAGGTGTCGGTGATGTTGCAATCCTGCGCAATGGATTAGAAGAATGAGAGGCGGTCCATTTCATGCCCACACAAGCTAAGCAACAGAATAGTCAACTCAGCGGTTTCGAACCGTACGTTGAAAAGAAGGGCGAAGAGTACATGGGCGAACCCATGCGCAAACACTTCACCAAGATTCTGCAAAAGTGGAAACAGGACTTGATGCAGGAAGTTGACCGCACCGTTGATCATATGAAAGACGAAGCGGCAAACTTTCCTGACCCGGCCGACCGCGCTAGCCAGGAAGAAGAATTCAGCCTGGAACTGCGTGCCCGCGATCGCGAGCGCAAGCTGATCAAGAAAATCGACAAGACGTTGCAGTTGATCGAAGACGAAGAATACGGCTGGTGCGAATCCTGCGGCGTCGAAATCGGCATTCGTCGACTTGAAGCCCGTCCTACTGCCGACATGTGCGTAGACTGCAAGACCTTGGCTGAAATCAAGGAAAAACAAGTCGGCAAGTAATCGCCGGCCTGACCAGATGGGGCGTGCGAACGCCCCATTTTTGTTTCTGTAATTTGCGACTCCATCGCGGGAGCTGGCGCGCCAGCGGTGCGGACGGTTCTGCCTGTCTGCCCCCTCGGTGATACCTTCGCAGGCAAGCCCGCTCCCACAGAGGGTGCGCCCAGGATCCAAGTCATGACTGCCTCCTCGAACCCCTCCTACATCGGGCGCTTCGCCCCGACGCCCAGTGGCCATCTGCATTTTGGCTCACTGGTTGCCGCCCTCGCCTCCTATCTGGATGCCCGTTCTGTGGGCGGACGCTGGCTGCTGCGCATGGAAGACCTCGATCCGCCACGGGAAATGCCCGGCGCCCAGGCGGCGATTCTCGACGCCCTGGAGCGCTACGGCTTTGAGTGGGATGGCGAACTGGTGCGCCAGAGCGAACGTCACGACGCCTACGCTCAGGTGCTTGATCGACTATTCAGTCAAGGCCTGGCATATGCCTGCACCTGCTCGCGCAAACAACTCGAAGGCTACAACGGGGTTTACCCGGGGTTGTGCCGCAATGCCGGGCACTCCATGGATAACGCAGCAATACGCTTGCGCGTCCCCGAGCTGGTGTATGGATTTGAAGACCGGGTGCAGGGCTCCTTCGGCCAGCACTTGGGCCGTGAAGTCGGCGATTTTGTGATTCGCCGCCGCGACGGGCTTTATGCTTACCAATTGGCGGTGGTGCTCGATGATGCCTGGCAGGGCGTGACTGACATAGTGCGCGGGGCCGACTTGCTGGACTCCACACCGCGCCAGCTCTACTTGCAGGAACTGTTGGGCTTGTCGCAGCCGCGTTACCTGCATGTGCCGCTGATCGTGCAACCTGATGGCCACAAACTCGGCAAGTCGTATCGCTCGCCGCCCCTGACGGCCAGCCAGGCCACACCGCTGCTGCTTCGCGCATTACGTACCTTGGGCCAGGCCACCGATGATCGCCTCTGCCATGCCAGCCCCCGTGAAGTCCTCGACTGGGCTGTCACGCACTGGAATGCCAGCCTGATCCCGCGCACGCTCACCCTGGCCGAAGCGCAATTACGCTGACAGCCCTTGCAGGTTGCCAGCCATCCGTTACCATCGCCGCACGTTTTTGGGCATGCGGCCTGTAAAAGTGAGGGCGGGATGTATATCTATCGATTGGTCCTGTTGCTGGTTGTCGGGATCTACCTGTTTTCTCCCGCCATCATGGATTGGTGGATCGACGCCACGGGCGCCTGGTACAGGCCTTATCTGCTTTGGCTGATTCTGATCGTTGTGACCTTTATTCTGCAGAGCCAAAAAGATGCCGATGAGCTTTAGCCTGACCCAGATGATCCTCATCAGCGCCGCCTACCTGACGGTACTGTTTGGCGTTGCCTGGATCAGCGAACGCGGCATGATCCCGCGTGCAATCATTCGTCACCCGCTGACCTACACCTTGTCCCTCGGCGTCTACGCCAGCGCATGGGCGTTCTACGGCACCGTCGGGCTGGCTTACGAGTACGGCTACGGCTTTTTATCCAGCTACCTGGGGGTCTCCGGGGCATTTCTGCTGGCGCCGGTGCTGCTTTACCCCATCCTCAAGATTACCCGCACCTACCAACTCTCATCGCTCGCCGACCTGTTTGCGTTCCGCTTCCGCAGCACCTGGGCCGGCGCCCTGACCACGATTTTCATGCTGATCGGCGTGTTACCGCTGCTGGCCCTGCAAATTCAAGCCGTGGCCGACACCATCAGCATCCTCACCCGCGAACCGGTGCAGCACCGCGTGGCCCTGAGTTTCTGTGCGCTGATCACCCTCTTCACGATTTTCTTCGGCTCGCGCCACATTGCGACCCGGGAAAAACATGAAGGTCTGGTGTTCGCCATTGCCTTCGAGTCGGTAGTAAAACTGATCGCCATCGGTGGCGTGGGCCTTTACGCGCTGTATGGCGTGTTCGATGGGCCGCAACAACTGGAAGTGTGGCTGCTGCAGAACCAGACGGCCCTCGCAGCCCTGCATACACCGCTGCAGGAAGGCCCGTGGCGCACCCTGCTGCTGGTGTTTTTTGCCTCTGCGATCGTGATGCCGCACATGTATCACATGACCTTCACAGAAAATCTCAACCCTCGCGGACTGGTCAGCGCCAGCTGGGGGCTGCCACTGTTCCTGTTGCTGATGAGCCTGGCTGTACCGCTGATCCTGTGGGCCGGCCTGAAACTGGGGGCTACCACCAACCCCGAATACTTCACCCTCGGCATCGGCATCGCCGCCAACAGCAAACCCCTGGTGTTACTGGCCTATGTGGGAGGGCTGTCAGCTTCAAGCGGCCTGATCATCGTCACCACCCTGGCACTCTCGGGCATGGCCTTGAACCATCTGGTCCTGCCGCTCTACCAGCCCCCCGCCGAAGGCAATATCTATCGCTGGCTGAAATGGACCCGCCGGGCGCTGATCGTGGCCATCATCATGGCCGGCTATGGCTTCTACCTGCTGCTGGGGGCCGAACAGGATCTGGCCAACCTCGGCATCGTGGCCTTTGTTGCCACCTTGCAGTTCCTGCCCGGGGTGCTCTCGGTACTGTATTGGCCGACGGCCAACCGACGCGGATTTATTGCCGGCTTGCTGGCGGGGATTCTGGTGTGGATGGCCAGTATGCTGTTCCCGCTGATCGGCGATTTCCAGGGGTTCTACATCCCGTGGCTGAACATGATCTATGTGCTGGACGACACCAGCTGGCATATGGCAGCCATTGCCTCGCTGGCGGCCAACGTTCTGATGTTTACCCTGATTTCCCTGTTTACCAATGCCAGCCCGGAAGAAGCCAGTGCCGCCGAAGCCTGTGCCGTCGATAACGTGCGACGCCCGCAACGGCGTGAACTGCATGCAGCCTCGCCCCAGGAATTTGCCACTCAACTGGCCAAGCCGCTGGGGGCAAAGGCGGCGCAAAAAGAAGTCGAGCAAGCGCTGCGCGACCTGTTCCTGCCCTTCGATGAACGCCGCCCTTATGCCCTGCGCCGCCTGCGCGACCGGATCGAAGCCAACCTCTCGGGCCTGATGGGCCCCAGCGTGGCCCAGGATATGGTCGAAACCTTCTTGCCCTACAAGTCCGGCGGCGAAAACTATGTCACTGAAGACATTCACTTCATCGAAAGCCGGCTTGAGGATTACCACTCCCGTCTGACCGGCCTGGCCGCAGAGCTTGACGCCCTGCGCCGCTACCACCGACAGACATTGCAAGAGCTGCCGATGGGTGTGTGTTCACTGGCCAAGGACCAGGAAATCCTGATGTGGAACAAGGCCATGGAAGAGCTGACCGGTATCCCGGCACAGCGCGTGGTCGGTTCACGCATGAGTACCCTGGGCGATCCATGGCGCGAGCTGCTGCAAGGGTTCATCAACTTGCCCGACGAGCACTTGCACAAGCAGCATCTGGCCCTCGACGGCCAGACCCGCTGGCTGAATCTGCACAAGGCGGCCATTGATGAACCGCTGGCCCCGGGCAATAGCGGCCTGGTGCTGCTGGTCGAAGACCTGACTGAAACCCAGATGCTCGAAGACAAACTGGTGCACTCCGAGCGGCTGGCCAGCATCGGCCGACTGGCTGCGGGCGTTGCCCACGAAATCGGCAACCCGGTCACGGGTATCGCTTGCCTGGCGCAAAACCTGCGCGAAGAACGCGAGGACGACAGCGAGCTGACCGAGATCAGCAGCCAGATCCTCGAGCAGACCAAGCGCATCTCGCGCATCGTCCAGTCCCTGATGAGCTTTGCCCACGCCGGCAGTCACCAGCACAACGATGAGCCGGTCTGCCTGGCCGAGGTTGCCCAGGATGCAATTGGATTGCTGGCCTTGAACCGGCGTAATTTCGAAGTGCAGTTTTACAACCTGTGCGACCCCGATCACTGGGTCGATGGCGATCCTCAACGGTTGGCCCAAGTGTTGATCAACCTGTTGTCAAACGCCCGTGACGCCTCGCCCGCCGGCAGTGCCGTGCGAGTCAAAAGCGAAGCCAGCGAGCACACGGTCGACCTGATCGTGGAAGACGAAGGCACCGGCATTCCGAAGAACATCATCGATCGATTGTTCGAACCTTTTTTCACCACCAAGGACCCGGGTGAAGGCACAGGTCTGGGCCTTGCACTGGTCTATTCCATCGTTGAAGAGCATTATGGACAAATCACCATCGACAGCCCGGCTGACATTCAAAGCCAACGCGGAACCCGTATCCGGGTGACACTTCCGCGTCATGTCGAAGCGACGTCCGCTGTGAACTGAGACCGTCGAGAGAACCGAATCAATGCCGCATATTTTGATCGTCGAAGATGAAACCATCATCCGTTCCGCATTGCGCCGTTTACTGGAGCGTAACCAGTACCAGGTCAGCGAAGCCGGCTCGGTACAGGAAGCGCAGGAGCGCTTCAGCATTCCCTCGTTCGACTTGATTGTCAGCGACCTGCGCCTGCCAGGCGCTCCGGGCACCGAGTTGATAAAACTCGGGCAAGGCAAGCCGGTGCTCATCATGACCAGCTATGCGAGCCTGCGCTCGGCTGTGGATTCGATGAAAATGGGTGCCGTCGACTATATCGCCAAACCCTTTGATCACGATGAAATGCTGCAAGCTGTTGCGCGCATCCTGCGGGATCGCCAAAACCTCCAGAGCACGTCTGCCGAACGTCCTGCCAAGGCCGGCAGCACGGACAAAGGCACTGTGGATAACAGCAACGGCGAGATTGGCATCATCGGGTCCTGCCCGCCGATGCTGGACATGTACAGCAAGATCCGCAAAGTGGCGCCAACCGACTCCAATGTATTGATTCAGGGTGAGTCCGGTACCGGCAAAGAGCTGGTCGCCCGCGCCCTGCACAACCTGTCCAGGCGAGCCAAGGCACCGATGATTTCGGTGAACTGCGCAGCCATCCCCGAGTCATTGATCGAGTCCGAACTGTTCGGCCACGAAAAAGGCGCCTTCACCGGCGCCAGTGCGGGCCGCGCCGGGCTGGTAGAAGCTGCCGATGGCGGGACACTGTTCCTCGATGAAATCGGCGAGTTGCCCCTCGAAGCCCAGGCCCGCCTGCTGCGGGTACTGCAGGAAGGCGAGATCCGTCGTGTGGGCTCGGTGCAATCGCAAAAAGTGGATGTACGCCTTATCGCCGCGACCCACCGCGACCTCAAGAGCCTGGCCAAAGTCGGCCAGTTCCGCGAAGACCTCTACTACCGCCTGCACGTAATCGCTCTCAAGCTCCCGGCTTTGCGCGAGCGCGGGGCTGACGTCAACGAAATCGCCCACGCGTTTCTCGC
Source organism: Pseudomonas sp. TMW22089 (assembly GCF_022496645.1). NCBI lineage: Bacteria > Pseudomonadati > Pseudomonadota > Gammaproteobacteria > Pseudomonadales > Pseudomonadaceae > Pseudomonas > Pseudomonas sp. TMW22089. The sequence continues at coordinate 14,266 of NZ_SCFG01000033.1, read as the reverse complement.
CCGCCAAAGCGCTCGCGTCGGCCGCACCGACCTGAAGTTTGCCCCGGATGCCGAACGCGCCATCAGCCATTACTCATGGCCAGGTAACGTTCGCGAACTGGAGAACGCTGTAGAGCGGGCCGTCATTCTGTGCGAAAGCCCAGAAATCTCTGCCGAACTGCTGGGTATCGATATTGAACTGAGCGATTTGCATGACGATGACTTCATCGGCCTGGGCCCGCAGCAGAGCATCAGCAGCGGTAACACCAGCCTTGATCCGACCGAAGATCTGTCACTGGAAGACTACTTTCAGCACTTCGTGCTTGAGCACCAGGATCACATGACCGAGACCGAACTGGCGCGCAAGCTGGGCGTCAGTCGCAAATGCCTGTGGGAACGGCGCCAGCGGCTGGGCATCCCGCGCAGGAAAACCGGCGTCGCCAGTGAGGGGTAACAGGGTCAAAGGTGAAAAAACTGTTACCGCAGTTTAATCACGTAACAAAAGCCGGGTCTTACGGTAACGAAGACCCGGCTTTTTTTTGCCCTGAAAAAAGCAAAAACCCCGAAATCCCCTTATTTTGCTGGCCCGTACAAAAGTTGGCACGACACCTGCTATATGTATCCGTACAAGAACAATAAGAATCACAGCAGCACACAATAAAAATAAGACGTATCGGCTCACGCATAACAAAAACAACACGGCGGAGGCGCAGCTAACTGATTCTTTTGGAGAGGTGTTGTGATTGGGGCTTGCCCCATGGCTAGGCAGAGAACAACAAAAACTGCACTTAAAAAGCAGAGCCTGAACTAGTCGGATCACGGATCACATCAACACAGCGACCAAAGCAATCCGTTTGCTCTTATCTCCCGATTGGGAGGGTTACACAGGTAAGACCTTTGTAACCGGGGCGATCAACAAAAACAAAAAGCCCGCAATCAATAATAAAAATAGAGCACGCAACTACTTCTGGGGGAGCTTCGGCTCCCCTTGTAGTTTCTGCAATTCAGAAAAAACTTCCTCACAGGCTCTACTTCAGGCCTCTTGCAGCTATTTTCACTTGCTGCTTGCAGCTTCCCTCGCAAGAGCGGCTCAGCTTCCTACACCATCCCCTGACTAAATGCTAGAATCCCCGCCCATCATGCGGTCATTCTTCGTTTTGGCCGAACATTCCTTCAAACAGTGCATCCCATGCTGAAGAAGCTGTTCCAGTCACTCCGTTCCCCCAAGCGTCGCACGCAACAACTGCGCAGCACCCCTGAAGTGCTCAACAGCAGCCAGCACTCGCTGCAACGTGCCCAGTTCAGCCGGTACGCGGTCAATATCGTCGAACGCCTGCAGAACGCCGGTTATCAGGCCTATCTGGTCGGCGGTTGCGTACGCGACATGCTGCTCAACATCACGCCAAAAGACTTCGACGTCGCCACCAGCGCGACGCCCGAACAAGTGCGGGCCGAATTTCGCAATGCGCGAATCATCGGTCGCCGCTTTAAATTGGTGCATATCCACTTTGGTCGCGAAATCATCGAGGTCGCCACCTTCCGTGCCAATCACCCGCAAAACGACGAAGAGGAAGACAGCAACCAGTCCTCGCGTAATGAAAGCGGGCGCATTTTGCGCGACAACGTATACGGCACCCTTGAAGAAGACGCCCAGCGTCGTGACTTCACTATCAATGCCCTGTACTACGACCCGGTCAGCGAACGCATTCTCGATTACGCCAACGGCGTACACGATATTCGCAATCGCTTGCTGCGCCTGATTGGCGACCCGCAACAGCGTTACCAGGAAGACCCTGTACGCATGCTGCGAGCCGTGCGGTTTGCTGCAAAACTCAACTTTGGTATCGAAAAGCATACCGCGGCGCCAATTCGCGAACTGGCACCCATGCTGCGCGAGATCCCGTCGGCACGCCTGTTTGAGGAAGTGCTCAAGCTGTTCCTCTCGGGTAACGCTTGCGACACCTTCGAAATGCTGGTCGACCTTCAGCTGTTCGATCCTTTGTTCCCGGCCAGCGCCGAGGCACTGGAACATAGCCCGACTTACACCCATACCCTGATCAGCGAAGCCCTGCGCAACACTGACCTGCGCATCAAGCAAGGTAAGCCGGTTACCCCGGCATTCCTGTTTGCAGCCCTGCTCTGGCCTGCCCTGCCGGCTCGCGTGGAGTACTTGCAGGAACGTGGCATGCCGCCTATCCCTGCCATGCAGGAAGCCGCACACGAACTGATCGCCGAGCAATGCCAGCGCATCGCCATTCCCAAGCGCTTCACGATCCCGATTCGTGAAATCTGGGACATGCAGGAGCGTCTCCCGCGCCGCAGTGGCAAACGCGCCGACATGCTGCTCGACAACCCGCGCTTCCGTGCGGGCTATGATTTCTTGCTCTTGCGCGAAGTCGCGGGCGAAGAGACCCATGGCCTGGGCGAATGGTGGACCGAGTATCAGGACGCCAATGACAGTGGCCGTCGTGACATGATCCGCGACCTGAGCAACGCCAAGGAAGACGGCACCGGGCCCGCCCCGCGCAAGCGCCGCCGCACCAGCGCAACCAAGCGCAAACGCAGCGGCGCCGCGGACGAGTAAGCGATGGAACGGATCTATATCGGAATGGGCAGCAATCTGGCTGACCCGGCTGAGCAATTGCGCAGCGCCATACAAGCGCTGGCGCAATTGCCTGACTCCCGGTTCGCCGGAGTCTCAGCGTTCTATCAAAGCGACTCGTTGTTACCCGGTCAGCCGCGCTACACCAATGCGGTGGCAGCTATCGACTCTGAACTGGAACCCCTGGATTTACTCGATGCGCTACAAGCCATAGAGATCGACCAGGGCCGCGAGCGTCACGAACGCTGGGGCCCGCGCACACTGGACCTGGATATCCTGCTGTTCGGCGACCGACTGATCGACACCCCCCGCCTGAAAGTCCCGCACTACCATATGCAGGCCCGTCCTTTCGTGCTCTACCCGCTGGCCGAACTGGCACCCGCCACGCTCACCCTCGCCGATGGCCGTAGCCTCGCCCAACTATTGGCTGAGTGCCCTTTTGTCGGTCTGGAGCGCCTTCCCCCCATCGCTGAATCGAATCAACCGGCGCGGTAACACTCCGCCAGTAACACCCGGAATTGACTTCCCGTGTGCTCGTCACGACTATAGGCATCCCGCTGCCGTCCACTGGACGGCGCAATGTGAAAAGCAGGCTTAACAAGCACCCTCCATAAAGGTGTACCTGCCTATAACGATGAATCACGCGCGTTACTCGCAGTGGTTATCACACTGCCTGACGAGGATCCTTTTCATGCCAGCTATCACCCTGACCACCCTGCAAAGCCTTAAGCAAAAAGGTGAGAAAATCACCATGCTGACGTGCTATGACGCCACCTTCTCCCACGCCTGCAATCAGGCAGGTGTTGAAGTGTTACTGGTAGGCGATTCCCTGGGCATGGTTCTGCAAGGGCATGACAGCACTCTGCCAGTCACCACGGGCGAAATGGTCTACCACGTGGCTTGCGTCAAGCGCGGCAACCAGGACGCACTGATACTCGCGGACATGCCTTTCATGGCGAACGCGACGCTCGAGCAATCCTTGAACAACAGTGCCCTGCTGATGAAAGCAGGCGCACATATGGTCAAGGTAGAAGGCGCTTTGTGGCTCGCCGAATCGATTCGCGTGATGACCGAGCGCGGGATTCCGGTATGCGCGCACATGGGCCTGACCCCGCAGACAGTGAACGTACTGGGCGGCTACAAGGTCCAGGGCCGCAACGAAAACCAGGCGCGGCAGATGCGGGCCGATGCCATCGCCCTGGAACAGGCAGGAGCGGCCATGCTGCTGCTCGAATGCGTACCCAGTGAGCTGGCAAAAGAAATCACCCTCGCCGTAAAAATCCCGGTGATCGGCATTGGTGCAGGCAGCGACACCGACGGCCAGGTGCTGGTACTGCACGACATGCTGGGCCTGTCCCTGACCGGACGCGTCCCCAAGTTCGTAAAAAACTTCATGACCGGCCAACCCGATATCCAGTCAGCACTTGGCGCTTACGTGACTGAAGTCAAAGCCGTCAGCTTCCCTGGCACCGAGCACGGATTCTCTGCATGAACACTGTTAAAACTGTTCGCGAATTGCGCGCGGCCGTTGCCCGCGCGCGCCGCGAAGGCAAGCAAATCGGCCTGGTTCCAACCATGGGCAACCTGCACAGCGGCCACGCTGCGTTAGTCACCACCGCCGCTCAACAGGCGGACTTTGTAGTGGCGAGCATTTTCGTCAACCCGCTGCAATTCGGTGCCAACGAAGACCTGGATACTTATCCGCGCACCCTGGCCGCCGATCAGGAAAAACTCCTGCAGGCGGGCTGCCATTTGCTGTTTGCCCCAACCGTTGAAGAAATGTACCCCCATGGCATGACCGGGCTGACCCGTGTTACCGCGGCACAGCTGAGCAATGAACTGTGTGGCAGCCGCCGCCCGGGGCATTTCGACGGTGTGACCACCGTGGTCAGCAAGCTGTTCAACATGGTACAGCCCGACCTGGCTATCTTCGGGCAGAAGGACTACCAGCAGCTGGCGGTTATTCGGGCCATGGTCCATGACCTGAACATGCCGCTCCAGATCATTGGCGAGCCCACCGTACGGGCCGACGACGGCCTGGCCCTGTCTTCGCGCAACGGATACCTGAGCCCGGAGCAGCGTGCCATAGCGCCTGAGTTGTATCGCCACCTCAAAGCAATGAGCAAAGCCATCAACGCAGGCGAACGCGACTTTGCAAAGCTGACCGCCCTGCATCGGGAACAAATCGAAGCTGCTGGCTTTCGCATGGACTACCTGGAAGTGCGCCATGGACAAACCTTGCTCCCGGCTCTGGCGACTGACCGCGACCTGGTGATTTTGGTGGCCGCGTTCCTGGGCACCACGCGCCTGATCGACAACGTGCATCTCAATCTCGACAGCGGGCTTTAACGGCACCGATTGTGTGGCCCCCACACCACCACTGAAACGTTTCATCTTGTATAACAGAGCGGTGACAAAAGTTACGGCCTGTTGTCAGACAAAACCGAGACAGAAGCGGGCGCTAGGTTTACTGTTATCGCCCGACTTCTGACATAGATGCAGAAACAGACTGACCGAGCACCTCGACATTAACGAAGGTCTCGGTGTTCTCAGTGTCCAAAAGGCAGTTCAAGCAAAAGGATATTCGCAGCGATGGCGTACTACCGCACTCCTCAAGACGTTACCGCTCTGCCTGCCTGGCAAGCGTTGAAACTTCACCGTGCCGACATGCAAAATTTCAGCATGCGCGATGCATTCAATAGCAACCCGAAGCGCTTCGAGGATTTCACCCTCAGCAGCTGCGGTTTGTTTCTGGACTACTCGAAAAACCTGATCACCGATGAAACCCGCGACTTGCTGGTTAACCTGGCCAATGAGGTTGATCTCAAAGGCGCGATCAAGTCGTTGTTTGAAGGCGAAATCGTCAACGCCTCCGAAAACCGGCCTGCCCTGCATACCGCGTTGCGCCGCCCAGTGGCCGACAAACTGTCGGTAAGTGGCGTAAACATCATGCCCCAGGTGCATAAAGTTCTGAATCAAATGACCGAACTGGTCGGCCGGATTCACGATGGCCTATGGCGCGGTTACACCGAAAAGCCGATCACTGATGTGGTGAACATCGGTATCGGAGGCTCGTTCCTCGGCCCGGAACTGGTGTCCGAAGCGCTGCTGTCCTACGCCCAAAAAGGCGTACGCTGCCATTATCTGGCGAATATCGACGGCAGCGAGTTCCATGAACTGACTGCAAAGCTGCGTGCAGAAACCACCCTGTTCATCGTTTCGTCTAAATCCTTCAACACCCTCGAAACCCTGAAGAATGCCCAGGCCGCCCGTGCCTGGTACCTGGCGCAAGGTGGTTCGGAAGCCGAGCTGCACCGTCACTTTATCGCGGTGTCGAGCAACAATGCGGCAGCGGTAGCATTTGGTATTCGTGAAGAAAACATCTTCCCGATGTGGGACTGGGTTGGCGGTCGTTACTCGCTGTGGTCGGCCATTGGTTTGCCGATTGCCCTGGCCATCGGCATGTCCAACTTCAAAGAGCTGCTGTCCGGCGCCTACAGCATGGACCAACACTTCCAGAACGCACCGTTCGAGCAAAACATGCCCGTGCTGATGGCGGCGCTGGGTGTCTGGTATGGCAATTTCTGGGGAGCGCAAAGCCACGCCATCCTTCCCTATGACCATTACCTGCGAAACATCACCAAGCATTTGCAGCAACTGGATATGGAATCCAACGGCAAGAGCGTGCGCCAGGACGGCACTCCCGTGTCGACCGACACCGGCCCGGTAATCTGGGGCGGCGTTGGCTGTAATGGCCAGCATGCCTACCACCAGTTGCTCCACCAAGGCACCTTGTTGATTCCGGCCGACTTTATCGTGCCGATCGTCAGCTTCAATCCGGTTTCCGATCACCATCAGTGGCTGTACGCAAACTGTCTGTCGCAAAGCCAGGCGCTGATGCTGGGTAAAACCCGCGAAGAAGCCGAAGCGGAGTTGCGCGACAAGGGCCTGTCCGAAGAAGAGGTGCAAAAACTCGCACCGCACAAGGTGATCCCGGGCAATCGTCCGAGCAACACCATTGTGGTTGAGCGCATCAGCCCTCGTCGTCTGGGCGCACTGGTTGCGCTGTACGAGCACAAAGTCTTCGTACAGAGCGTGATCTGGGGCATCAACGCCTTCGACCAGTGGGGCGTGGAGCTGGGCAAAGAGCTCGGCAAAGGCGTCTACAACCGCCTGACCGGCAGCCTTGAAGAGCCTGCTGACGATGCATCGACCCAAGGTCTGATCAACTACTTCCGCGGTCGTCACCGCGGTTGATTGATAGCCAGTCTCCCCGACTGGCCAGGGGCTGTTGACACATAGCTATCACGGCGACGTCAACGGCCCCTGGCACCCTCGAGGTATCATGGAATTTATCCGCTGCCCTATCGAACGCCAAATCATGAGCCTGACCGGGCTTTCACTTGGCCAGCTCGACCTCGAAACACCCCCGGGCGACCCCGGCCTGTTTGGCCCCGCTTCCATCAGCTGGCAAGTACATGGTGACTTCACCAGCATGCTGATTGGCGGTATCAGTGCCCTGATGCTTCAAGCCTTGCACCCGCTGGCATTGGCCGGGGTGTGGGACCACTCCAATTTTCGCCAGGACATGCTGGGACGGCTGCGGCGCACCGGGCAGTTTATTTCTGGCACCACGTTTGGCTCCACCAGGGACGCCAACTGGCTGATCGAAAAAGTACGCACCATTCACCTGCAAGTCACAGGCACCGGGCTCGATGGCCGGCCATATGCCGCCAGTGATCCGGAGTTACTGACCTGGGTGCATGTGGCCGAAGTCAGCAACTTCCTTGCGGCCCATATCCGTTACCGCAATCCGCATTTATCCGGCGCGGATCAAGACCAGTACTACGACGAGATTGCCCTGGTTGCCGAACGCCTGGGGGCGACCAACGTCCCGCGCTCCCGCCAGCAAATTGCCGACTATCTGGAGCGCGTGCGGCCACAGTTGCTGTGCGATGAACGCAGTCACGAGGTGATGCGCCTGCTGCTCAACGCGCCAGCCCCCAGCCTGCTTGCAAAACCCTTTGGTGCACTGATGATGCAAGCAGGGATTGATTTGCTCCCGGACTGGGCCAGTGATCAACTGGGCCTGCAGCAACAGCCCCTGACGCGAAAGCTGGTACGGGCAGGGGTTAGCAGTACTGCGCCGATTCTGCGCTGGGCCGTGCGTAATGGCTCGGTCCAGCGGGCGCGACGGCGTATGGGCCTAGGTTGAATACCATGCAGATCCTGTCTGCTGGCAAACCAGCTCCCACTGGCTGGCTACCGATCTTGTGGGAGCTGGCTTGCCAGCGATAACCAAACCCGCCTGTCTCCAGGCCTGACATTCCAATAATAATGAGGACTCCCGCAATGCAAGACGTCGTAATCGTTGCCGCTACCCGCACTGCCGTCGGCAGCTTCCAGGGCTCGCTGGCCCACGTACCCGCTGTTGATCTGGGCGCCGCAGTGATTCGTCGGCTGCTGGAAAAAACCGGCCTCGACGGCGCCCAGGTCGACGAAGTGATCATGGGCCAGGTACTGACCGCCGGTGCCGGACAAAACCCCGCACGTCAGGCCGCGATCAAGGCCGGACTGCCGTTCGCCGTACCTGCAATGACCCTCAACAAGGTCTGCGGCTCGGGCCTCAAAGCTTTGCATCTGGCGGCGCAGGCCATTCGTTGCGGCGATGCCGAGGTGATCATTGCCGGAGGCCAGGAGAACATGAGCCTGTCCAACTACATCATGCCCGGCGCACGTACCGGTCTGCGCATGGGCCACAGCCAGATCATCGACACCATGATCAGTGACGGCCTGTGGGATGCGTTCAACGATTACCACATGGGCATCACGGCCGAGAACCTTGTGGATAAGTACGGCATCAGCCGTGAAGAGCAGGATGGGTTTGCCGCCCGCTCTCAGCAGAAAGCCGTAGAGGCCATCGAAACCGGGCGTTTTGTGGATGAAATCACGCCGATTCTGATTCCGCAGCGCAAGGGTGATCCGATTGCCTTCGCCACCGATGAACAGCCACGCGCCGGCACCACCGCCGAGTCGCTGGCCAAGCTCAAGCCGGCCTTCAAAAAAGACGGCTCGGTCACCGCGGGCAACGCCTCCTCCCTCAATGACGGCGCTGCAGCGGTGTTGCTGATGAGCGCAACCAAAGCCAAAGCCCTGGGTTTGCCTGTGCTGGCCAAAATCGCCGCCTACGCCAACGCGGGTGTTGACCCGGCAATCATGGGCATCGGCCCGGTGAGCGCCACTCAACGTTGCCTGAGCAAAGCCGGCTGGAGTCTTGAGCAGCTGGACCTGATCGAGGCCAACGAAGCATTCGCGGCACAGGCACTGTCGGTCGGCAAAGAGCTGAACTGGGATGCAGACAAGGTCAACGTTAACGGTGGCGCAATTGCCATTGGCCACCCGATTGGCGCGTCAGGCTGCCGCATTCTGGTCACCCTGCTCCACGAAATGCTCAAGCGTGACGCTAAAAAAGGGCTCGCCACGCTGTGCATCGGTGGCGGCCAGGGTGTAGCCCTGGCAATCGAACGCGAATAACCAACAGCCTGAATGGGCTCGCGGTGAGCGTTACCAAGGGTTGCGGTGCAACCCTTGGCTGCCTGCGGCAGCGACTACAAATGCCCGTTCTGTTAAACTGCCGCGCCTTATCTATCCCCCCAAGGCGCTTCGCATGTCTTCCTTGAATCAGGCGCTGCGCGCCGCCCTCGATAACCGTCAGGACTTATTGGCCGAGCTGCATGCTCAGGGCACTGATTGCTATCGCCTGTTCCACGGCAGTCAGGAAGGCGCCGGCGGCTTGACTATTGACCGCTACGGCCCGCAGCTGTTGGTACAAAGCTTCCACCAGAGTCTTGAGCTCGATGATTTGCTGCAACTGCACGGGGCAATCAACCAGCACCTGGGGCTGGAGTTACTGCTGGTTTACAACGACCGTTCCCGGGGCAACTCGCGCATCGATCGCGAAGATACCCTGTACCGCGCCGAAGAAGCAGCCCTTGCAGATCTGGTGGGCCATGAATGGGGCCTGAACTACCGGGTGCGTGGCCGCCATGCCGGCCAGGACCCGCTGCTGTTTCTCGACCTGCGCAATGCCCGCGGCTGGGTCAAACAACATAGCGCCGGCAAAAGCGTGCTCAACCTGTTCGCCTACACCTGTGGCGTGGGTCTGAGCGCCGCAGCCGGCGGTGCCAGTGAGGTCTGCAATCTGGATTTTGCCGAAGGCAACCTGGCGGTGGGTCGTGAAAATGGCCTGCTGAACCCTGAACTGAAAAAGATGAAGTTCGTCCAGTCCGACTACTTTGCCGCCATCCGCCAACTGGCCGGGTTGCCGATCATTCAGCGTCGTCACAAGCTGCCGTCCTACCCGCGTCTGGATCAGCGGGAATACGACCTGGTGCTACTGGACCCACCAGCCTGGGCCAAGAGCGCTTTCGGTACAGTCGATCTGTTGCGTGACTACCAGAGCCTGCTAAAACCCGCCGTACTGGCCACTGCGCCAGATGGCGTGCTGATCTGCTGCAACAATCTGGCAAAAGTCAGCATGGACGACTGGCGCGAGCAGGTATTGCGCTGTGCCGAAAAAGCCGGCCGCCCGGTACGCGACTGGCAAGTACTGAGCCCGGCCAGCGACTTCCCGTCACTGGACCAGCAGCCGCCGCTCAAAACCCTGATTTTGCAGTTTTAACCAGAACCCAAAAAGCCAGACCCCGCTTAAAATATGGTGCTTGTCTCGGAACCAGAAACGCGTGCCATACTCCAAGGCACCTTGGCCACCAATAGACGAAGCCCCACATGACCAAAGGATTGATCCGCGCCATTGGCGCAGTGCTGGTAGCGATTGCACTCTATAGCCTGCTGGGCTTCCTGATTTTACCCGGTATCGGTCTGCGTATCGTCAACCAGCAACTGGCCAACTACGCCACAGTACCGGCCAGACTCGACCGTCTGGAGTTCAATCCATTTACCCTTGAGCTCACACTGTGGGGGTTGCAAGTCGGCGAGCCGGGCAAGCAGCAAGCCGGGTTTGACCGACTCTATGTCAATCTGCAATCAGACAGCGTGTGGACCAAAGCCTTGCACCTGGCCGACGTGCAGCTGGACAAGCCCAAAACCGAGGTGCTGTTCAACAAGGACGGCACGCTCAATCTGAGCCAGCTGTTCAAATTGCCTGCCAGCGAGCCCAAGCCCGACGAGCCGCAAAGCAAACCCTTCCCGCTGCGCATCGACAATATAAAACTGGCTGACGGCTATCTGCACTTCGTCGATATGCGTCCCAGTGAGCCCATAGAGTTTCTCTACGACTCAATGAACTTTGAGTTGAAAAACCTCAGCACCCTACCCGACGACAACGCTGAAATGACGCTGGTGGCTGCCGGCCCCGAGGGCGGCAGAGTCGACTGGAGCGGCAAGCTGAGCCTGGTGCCGATTACGTCCCAGGGCGAACTCAAAGTCACCGACGCCAAAATGAAAGCCTGGTGGCCCTATGTCCGCGATTCGGTGCCGCTGGTACTCGAAGACGGCATTCTGAATTTCAGCACCGACTACACCCTGGATCTGGCCAAAGATACCGAGATGGTGTTGAGCAATGCCTCGGCCAGCATCGCGCCGTTCAGGATCAATGCCCCGGATGGCCGCCCGCTGGCGCGTCTGGAGCGACTTGATGTGAGCGACACCACGGTGGACCTGGCTAAACAGAAAGTGGTTGTCGGCAAGATCCAGAGCAAGAACCTGGAAACCTGGGCCGCTCGCGAGAAGGATGGTCAGCTTGACTGGCAAAAACTGTTTGCCGAGCAACCCGCAAAAACCGCACCCAAAACCAGTGACCCTGTCACTGTTGAAGCCCCCAAACCAGGCCCGGCTGCGCCGAGCAAACCATGGCAGGTGCTGCTCAAGGATGTTGAACTGCGCGACTATCGGGTGCACCTGGCCGACAAGCAGCCAAGTACCCCGGTAGCACTGGATATCGGCCCCCTGAACCTGGACCTGAAAAACTTCGACAGCCTGAACCGGTCGCCGTTTAACCTCAGGCTCGACACCGGCGTTGGCAAACAAGGCCAGCTCACTGCCATCGGTGATGTGAACCTGAGCCCGGTCAGCGCCGCACTCAAGGTCACCACCAAAGACATTGATCTGCGGGTGGCCCAGGCCTATATCGACCCGTTCATGCGCCTTGAGCTGCGTAGCGGCATGCTCGGCAGCGACCTGGCAGTCAACCTCAAAAGCACAGAACCGCTGGCTTTCACCGTTGAGGGTCGTGCCCAGGTCGATCAACTGCACACTCTGGACACCCTGAAAAACCGGGACTTCCTCAAGTGGCAGCGGCTGGTGCTGGAAGATGTCAAATACCGGCACGGCGACAGCCTGTCGATCAGCAAGGTCAATCTGACACAGCCCTATGTGCGCTTCATGATCAACGATGATCGCACCACCAACGTGGACGACCTGTTGATCCCGCAACCGGCCAGCAGTGGCGCGAAAGGCGCTGCCGGGCCCGCGGCGAAACAGGATAAGCCGCTGGGCATCTATGTCGGCGGTATCGCGATCAATGATGGTTCGGCCAATTTCGCCGACTTCAGTCTGACCCCCAACTTCGCCACGGCCATTCAGCAACTCAACGGCCAGATCGGCACCATTGACAGCCGTGATGCCAAACCTGCCAGGGTTGATATCTCGGGCAAGGTTGACCGCTATGCACCGGTTACGATCAAGGGCAGTGTCAATCCATTCGATCCAATGGCCAGCCTGGACATTGCCACCAGCTTCAAACGCGTCGAGCTGACTACGCTGACCCCCTACTCCGGCAAGTTTGCCGGTTACCGTATCCGCAAGGGCCGCCTCAATCTTGATCTGCATTACCTGATCACCAAGGGTCAGCTCAAGGCTGAAAACAAGGTTGTCATCGAGCAATTGCAGCTGGGGGAGAAAGTCGACAGCCCGGATGCGGTGAACCTGCCCCTGAAACTGGCGATTGCCTTGCTCAAGGATTCAGACGGCACCATCTCCATCGAGTTGCCGGTGACCGGAGACCTGAACAACCCGCAATTCAGCGTAATGCCTATAGTCTGGCAAACCTTGCGCAACCTTGTGGTCCGAGCCGCTACAGCGCCCTTCAAGTTCATTGGCGGGCTGGTCAGCGGCGGTGGCGCCGAAGACCTGGGCACGGTGTCATTCGCGCCAGGATCAAGCGAGCTGAGCCCTGAAGCGCAAAAAGCCCTGGACACCCTGGCCCAGGCGCTGAAAAAACGTCCGGGCCTGCGCCTGGAAATCGAAGGCACCGCTGCGCAAAGCAGTGACGGCCCGCATATTGCCCAGGATCGTCTTGAGCGCGAATACCAGTACACCTACTACAAGATTCTCCAGCGCAAGGGAGAAAAGGTGCCGGCTCAGGCTTCGCAGCTCAAGGTCCCGGATGATGAAAAAGGTCCATTACTGGAAGGGATTTACCGGGCCCGCCTGAAACAGCAGCCGCCTGCCGAGTGGGCTGATCTGAGTCGTGATGAACGTGCGGCCAAGATGAGTGCAGCGCTGGTGGACTTCTGGAGCAAAAGTGAAGTTCTGCTCCGCCAACTGGGGCAGGATCGTGCCAGTACCATCAAGGACTATCTGGTGGACCATGGCCAACTGGCGGATGACCGCGTGTACTTTATCGATGCCACCCTGGGTCAGGCAGAGAGCGATGGCCGGGTAATCACCCCGCTGCATCTGGACAGCGAGTAAAGCCCTCACCTGGCTTGCTCGCGATGGCGGCTCTGCGGCCTGGATGAGGTACCGCACAGGCCGGATCGCGGGCAAGCTCGCTCCTACTAGGTTTGCGCACTATTCCTTCGCCCAAATAGAACAGCCCCCGACGCAAGCGCCGAGGGCTGTAATGACCACATCCGTGTGGTCGTCGCATGAACCTGTATTCAAAGCCAGCAGGTGATCTTTCAATCACCTGCTCCGGCTTTCCCCCGGTTCCACGAATTGGGATGTCTTACTCAGCTTTCAGGCCATCGGCCGAAACTGCCTGAACACCTTTAACTTTCTTGGCAATTGCAACTGCCATCTCTTTCTGTGCGTCGGTTACCGCTACAGTCGAGGATAGCGAAACCACGCCTTTATTGGTTTCTACTTTGATGTCAGTACCTGGAATGCCTTTTTCAGTCAGCAGGTCAGATTTAACTTTGGTTGTGATCCAGGTGTCAGAAGTAGCTTCTTTGGCTTTAGTCATTTCGCCAGCAGCGACAACCATAGGGGTCTGTGCAGTCGATTGAGCAGCAAATGCGGCGTTGGCCATGGTCAGGGTCAGAGCGGTAGCAGTTGCAGCAGCGATAGCAAACTTCTTCATACGAGTAACTCCTGTCTTCTTTAAAATCTGCGCCATCTCATGGCAGCAGGGTTACCTATACTGTTGCAGGGCTTATGCCAACTTTCTGAAATTAAAAAAACCTTATAAATCAATAACTTATAATCAATCAAAAAACCAAGGATCGTGCAGTTTGCATGACTGCCCGTCAATCTGCATGCAAGTTGCGGCTTTTTGCTTAATGGCAGTTGGCCTTGAATCTGCCAGCTTTCTTGCAGTGTCTAGTCCTGAAATAGGTTTACACCTGTTTCACCCCAACGCCCGATGCATTGCATCGGGCGTTTTGTATTTCAAAGACTGGTGCGGACGCTCGCTGTTGTAGATCGATATCGACTCACTCACCA
>NZ_SCFG01000032.1:0-39617 GCF_022496645.1 Pseudomonas sp. TMW22089 | reverse complement strand
ATTACATCGAGATGTTTTACAACCCAAAACGACGCCACAGTTTCAACAATCAGCTGTCACCGGTAGAGTTTGAAAAGCGTTACGCAGCGAGCCTGGAGAGTGTCTAGGAAACCCGGGGCGATTCAAAGTCACCACATTGGTGGTTTCAAAGAGGAATCTCGAGGTGTCGAGTTTTTTAGTCGAAACTTCAAATTTCCGGTTGTAAATGTAGGTGATGTCATCCGGGCTTTTGATTTTGTAGTACACATAGATGGCATCTTCCTTGGGCGAAATGGTGATATCGCCTGCGCCGGACCATCTGCCAGTGCTGTATTCCACATTGTTGAAATAAACAGAGGCGTAACACGGCGCTCTGGGAATGTCCTTGTAAATAATCCAGGCATGGCGCGCACTCAGGCAGCCAAAAACCAGCAGGGACAACAGGCCTGCACCGACTAGGTTTTTTTGCCAACGTTCTGGTAATTGGTGCATATGGCCTCTCCTTTACTTTCAGGCTTTTCGCAACTGATCACCAACTGTGACAATGGCTTTCTGATGTAATAACTGGTGCCTGAAAACAGCAGGCCGGGGTCAAAAGGTTTCATGTGTTCTGCAATGTCATCTCTGGATATTGTCTCGCTGGACTCGACATACAGCGTATGGCCGTTCTCGCTCCAGATGGCTTTCCAGCCTTCAAGTTCCGGAGGGCCGCTGAGCACTAGCCAGGCATAAACCACTGGCATCAACAGCCCGCCAAGCACGACGGCATAGCCCGCAATGATTCTGAAGAAGTTACGGGGTTGTGGAACGGGTGCCGGGATCACAAGAGTCTGAGCGTTTGAGGGCTCGGGCGCCTTCAGTAAAGTCGGTGCGCTTGATTGCGCGGGGTGTTGAACGGGGGTGTTTTCAGTAACGGGTTCGATCTGCACACTGTCGTCATGGGGTTCGCGTTGACTGCTCAGGGTGACAGAGCACAGCAGAAGCACCCCTCTTCTGGGCAGGGTTTTTATGGCGTGGCGGGGCAATCCGATGGCCGAGAAGTGCGTCCGTAATGTATGCAGGGTCTTGTAATAACTGCCATCCGAGACCACGAGACCGCGCTCGCCCCACACCCGGCTGATAAGTAATTCCTTGTCTGATATGCCATCTATCAGTGCGAGCAAAAAGTCGCTTTCGTTACTGCCTAACTGTACGGTTTTTTCGTCCCTGGTGAGTTGCATCAACTCTGGATCATACAAGCAAGCAGGCTCCATCCCGCGTTGCGCTGATTCAGCGTCTGTTTGTTTCACCTGTTTTGTTCCTTGTGTCACTTAAGCCTGGCCGCGTGCACCTGGATTATGACGGTTTAGCGTTGTGCACTTGAAGACGTCAGTGTTAATGACCGAGACACTATTCATTCTTTTTCAGGGAAGCGCGACTCCTGGAGCCGCGCCGGTTGATCAGGCTTCTTTGGTCAGGGTGGGCATCAGCCCGTTGCGCAGATCATTGCCGCTCGGTTGCTGATAGATGCTCAGGCCGAATTCGGGCATGACTGACAGCAGATAGTCAAAGATATCGCCCTGGATTTGTTCATAGTCGCTCCACACCGTCGTGCGGGTAAAGCAGTACACCTCCAGCGGTACGCCCTGGGCCGTGGGCTGCAACTGACGCACCATGCAGGTCATGTTTGGCTGGATTTCGGGATGGCTTTTGAGATAAGCCAGCGCATAGGCGCGGAAGGTCCCGATATTGGTCATGCGTCGACGATTGGCTGACAGAGCGGCCACATTGCCCTGTGCTTCGTTCCAGCTTTTGAGTTCGGCCTGCTTGCGATGCAGGTAGTCGCTCAGCAGGCGTACCTGCTCCAGACGTTGTTCCTGTTCGTCAGTCAGAAAACCGATATTGCCGGCATCGATAAACAGACTTCGCTTGATTCGGCGTCCGCCGGACTGCTGCATGCCGCGCCAGTTCTTGAACGACTCGGACATCAGGCGCCAGGTTGGAATCGAGACGATGGTCTTGTCGAAGTTCTGCACTTTGACGGTGTGCAGGGTGATGTCGATCACGTCGCCATCGGCGCCGACCTGGGGCATTTCGATCCAGTCACCGACCCGCAGCAAGTCGTTGCTGGTCAATTGCACACTGGCCACGAAAGACAACAGGGTGTCCTTGTAGACCAGCAAGATGACCGCAGACATCGCGCCCAGGCCCGAAAGCAGCAGCATCGGCGATCGGTCGATCAGGGTTGCGACAATGATGATGGCGGAAAACACATACAGCAGCATTTTAGTCAGCTGGATGTAGCCCTTGATTGGGCGGGTCTTGGCGTAGTTGGTACGCGAATAGATATCGAGCAGGGCATCCAGCAGCGCGCTGATGACACGGGTCAGCACAAAGATGGTGATGGCCAGCGCCAGGTTGCCGAGGAAGTGGCGACCGGTTTCGCTCATCTCCGGTATCAGGTTGCGGCCGAACTGCACCATCAGCGAGGGCGTCAGTTGCGCCACGCGGTGGAACACCTTGTGCTGGCGCAGGTCGCTGATCCAGTGCAGGGCAGGCTGGCGGCCAAGGATCTTGGTGATGCGCAGAATAATGATGCGTGCAACGTGCCCGGCCAGCAGGGCGATACTTACCAGCACGATCAGGCCGAGGATGGTCGATACCCAGGGATGTTGGTCCAGGTTGGCGTAAAGATCCTGAATTTGGGTCCAGAGTGTTTGAGTTTCCATAAGTTAAAGCGTTACCCCAAGAAGAAATATCCCTGGGATTAGAGCACTTCAGAGCGATTTAAGGGCTCTCGTTGGACTAAAGACCCTAAAAAATCATTTGTTTCATGCCGTTTGTACAAAGAAACTCGGCCTTGGCGCTCGAAACGGTTAATCTATGCCGCTGATTTTTTGTATTTCTTCGAGGTAGCACCCGTGTTTTCCGATTTCGCCCTGCACGAACGCCTGCTTAAAGCTGTGGCCGAGCTTAAATTTGTCGAGCCTACGCCTGTGCAAGCAGCGGCTATCCCGCTCGCGCTCGAAGGGCGTGACCTGCGGGTTACAGCTCAAACCGGGAGTGGCAAAACCGCTGCTTTCGTTCTGCCGATCCTTAATCGCCTGATTGGTCCAGCGAAAATCCGCGTGAGCATCAAAGCGCTGATTTTGCTGCCGACCCGCGAGCTGGCACAGCAAACGCTGAAAGAAGTTGAGCGCTTTTCCCAGTTCACGTTCATCAAGTCCGGTCTGATAACCGGTGGTGAAGACTTCAAGGTGCAGGCTGCCATGCTGCGCAAGGTGCCGGACATCCTGATCGGTACTCCGGGTCGCCTGCTCGAGCAATTGAATGCCGGCAACCTCGACTTGAAAGAAGTTGAAGTGCTGGTGCTCGACGAAGCCGACCGCATGCTCGACATGGGCTTCTCCGAAGACGTTCAGCGTCTGGTGGATGAGTGCCCGAACCGTCAGCAAACCATGCTGTTCTCGGCCACCACCGGTGGTTCCGGTCTGCGCGAGATGATTGGCAAGGTTCTGAACAATGCCGAGCATTTGCAGCTCAACCAGGTCAGCCAGCTGAACGCCACTACGCGTCAGCAAGTCATTACCGCTGATCACAACCAGCACAAAGAACAAATCGTTAACTGGCTGCTGGCCAACGAGACTTACCAAAAAGCCATTATCTTCACCAATACCCGTGCCATGGCTGACCGTATCTACGGTCGCCTGGTGGCTCAGGATTACAAGGCGTTCGTCTTGCACGGTGAGAAAGACCAGAAGGATCGCAAGCTGGCGATCGATCGCCTGAAGCAGGGCGGGGTCAAGATTCTGGTGGCCACCGATGTGGCGGCCCGTGGTTTGGACGTTGACGGCCTGGACATGGTGATCAACTTCGACATGCCACGTAGCGGCGACGAATACGTCCACCGTATTGGCCGTACCGGCCGTGCGGGCAATGATGGTCTGGCGATCTCGCTGATCTGCCACGGCGACTGGAACCTGATGTCCAGCGTTGAGCGTTACCTGAAGCAAAGCTTCGAGCGCCGCACCATCAAGGAAGTCAAAGGCACCTACGGCGGACCGAAAAACGTCAAGGCCTCGGGCAAAGCCGTTGGCGTGAAGAAGAAAAAGACCGACGCCAAGGGCGTCAAGAAGAAGACCGGAGCCAAGGCGCCGACCAAGCGTAAAATCGCTAACCGCCCCAAGACCGACGCCCTGTCGCTGGTCAGCAAGGACGGTATGGCACCGCTCAAGCGTCGCAAGCCAGAAGCCCCGGCCGCTGAATAAAGCCCAGGCGTAACCTCAAAAAACCCGGCCCAGGCCGGGTTTTTTTGTGCTGGCAGGTGCAAGGTTTGCTCGCGATGGCATCTTTATGCTGTTTCGTCAGTGCCCGGTCACCGGTCGGCCATAAAGCTGAACGTCCACTCGCTGCGCCGGTCACTACAGATGAGGGCTCATTTCATCGAACCGTACGGAGCGAAAAGCTGATGACTACCTACAACTGGCCACTGATCGAACGTCTGCTGCATGAAGTGCAAAATAGCGCCGGTGAAAATTTTGCGCCGCGTGCCTATGCCGAACAGCTCGCGGCTGCTCAAGCTGCCGCCGGGCAACCGATTGGCAATCTGGATGATCTGAAGATGCAAGCTGCCGATTATGAAGCCTTGCTGCTAAAGCGCGGCTTTATCGAAACGCGTCCGGAAGATGAGGGTGGCAATGGCGAGAACTTCATCCTGACCCCGCGAGGCGCCAGCCTGCTAAGCCTGATCGACAGCAGTATCCCGGGCAACAGCCATCCGCTGCAGGTACTGGACGAGCAAGAAGATGCGCTGGATCCGGACACCTTTGATGGCGTGGCAGCCAAGGTTCAAATTGCCTGATTCGGCGTTGTGCCAGCCAGTATCAGTAAAATGTCCGTTCGGCCTTGAACGTCAGCAACCCGTCGCACTGGCTGTTTTGCCCGGAGTATGCCGAGCATTCGCCGCCATCGAGACTAGAGTCGCTATAGATCAGGTTCAGGTCGATGCCCATCCAGGGGCGCGAGAACTTCACTGACCAGTCATTGAAGGCGTGGATACTGCTGCCATCGGCAATGGATACCGGTGTACCCAGTTGGTGGGTGGTGTATTTCAAGCTGATGCCGATGCCAAAAGGCTGGTTGACGCCGAGGTCGGCAAACAGGGTGCTGTCCTTGCGGTCCGGATCGTTACTGAACGCTGCGCCAAAACGGGTGCCCAGAATCGTGAGGCCGGCAAAAATCTGCTGGCTGTCGAGCTCGTTGAGTTTGGGATAGCTGTAGTGAATCATCCCCAACTCGTAGCTCAGGGTCTGGTCGAAAGGATGTTTGTAGCCCAGGTAGGAATCAACTTCGAGGTTGCTGCCAGGCTTGATGCCCATGGTCGGTGCCCATTGCCCTGCATACCAGCCGCTGTCATGGCTCAGGTCCAGGCCGCCATGGAAGGTCGAGCCGGAGCTGGTGGGCTTGACCAGGCCCTGGGCCATGGTGCGACTTGGCTGGGTGGCCAGCTTGAGGTCAAAGTCGCCCAGCTCCCGGGAAAATACCTGTGCATTGGCCATGGTGCTGACCAGTAATGTGCCGGCCAGCAGTAACGCCTGTGTCAGCATGGTTCACTCCCTGATGGCTGGAAGGCTTGATCTAGAGGCTTTAGAGGATACGGATGAATGCCGGCGATTGATTGCCGTTCGTCTATTTTTGCTGGGGGTTCTGGATCAGACGGCTGCAGCGGGGGTTGTTTCGATAGTCCTAGCGCTTTGGAAGGCAAAGCGCCTGAGGACCAGATGACGCGAGGGGTATTACTTTTTGCCGAGCGTGATTTGCTTGGAGGGGCCAAAAGTCTGGCCGCTGACGCCTTTGTTGATTTGCTGAATCTCGCCGCCGGATTTCAAGAATGCTTCAATTTGCGCATTGATTGAATCACTGGTTTCAACAGCGGGAGCTGGCTTTGCTTTGCTGGCGGATGCTTTTACACGCATGGCGGCTATTGACCTGTAGAAAATAACTTGGCCAGCGATAGTACCTGAAATGCTTGACAATTGCTTGTTAAATATCTTCCTAAAATAATAAGCGGTGGTATTGATCAATCTGATTGAAGCTCTAATAGTTCCCTAACTCGCTGTTTTAATTCACTACATCAGGGTTTTAGAAACTGAGCGGGGCGCAGGGCGCGCGCGGGGCAGCCGCCTACAGGCTGACGAGTGGCACCCCCGCAGAGGAAAAAAAACCTGATAAATCATGCCTGTCACAGATTTTTTGCCTGCCGGGCCGCGGCGCTCCAATTCGCACACCTAAACTCGGGTAGAATGCCGCCCACGTAATGAGGGTATTGAACATGGCTTTAATCGGTCGCTACAACAGTTTGCAAGTGGTTAAACACACCAACTTTGGTTTGTATCTGGACGGCGGGGCGGACGGCGAAATCCTGTTGCCCAACCGTTATATTCCCAAAGATATTCCAAGTGAAGACGAAGACTGGCTCAACGTCTTTGTTTATTTGGACAGTGCTGACAAGTTAATTGCCACCACGGAAAAACCAAAAGTTCAGGTTGGCGAGTTTGCCAGTCTTAAAGTGGTTGAAGTTAACAGCATCGGTGTTTTCCTCGATTGGGGTCTGCCGAAAGATTTGCTGTTGCCGTATTCCGAAGAAAAACGCCAGATGACCGCTGGCGAATACGTCGTGGTACACGTCTACCTCGACAAGCACACGCGCCGTATCACTGCCACTGCGCGTCTGGACCGCTACCTGGACAAAACCCCGCCGAACTATCAGGTGGGGCAGGAAGTTGACCTGTTGGTGGCCGAAGCCACGGACATGGGCTTCAAAGCCGTGATCAACAACAAGCAGTGGGGCTTGATCCACAAGAACGAAATCTTCAAGTTCATGCGGGCCGGCAAGCAAGAAAAAGGCTACATCAAGGAAATTCGGGCTGACGGCAAGATCAGCCTGAGCCTGCAGCCGGTCGGGCAAGAAGCTGCCAGCAGCCTTAACTCGAAGATCCTCAGCAAGTTGCGCGATAACAACGGTGTGTTGCCGGTCAGCGACAAGAGTGCACCGGAAGCGATCAGCAACCTGTTTGGCGTCAGCAAGGGCAACTTCAAAAAAGCCATTGGCGCGTTGTACAAGGAAGGCAAAATTGCGATTCACCCGGACCGCATCGAACTGATCTGATCCAGCACAAGGGGCCGCGACATGAGGAGAGTTGTATGGGCGTTTGCCGGTGCGTTATTGGCTTTTCTGGTGCTCGACGGCCTTTGGCTGGGCGTGCTCATGAGCTCTACCTATAAGGAGCTTTTGGGCCCGCTGATGCTGGCGCAGCCGAAGTGGGGGCCTGCTGTTGCGTTCTACCTGCTGTACGTGGCGGGCCTGGTGTTCTTTGTCGTGCTGCCGGCCCTGGGCCGGGGCAGTGCGCTCAGGGCCGCGCTGAGCGGTGCCTTCTTCGGCCTGGTGGCTTATGGCACCTATGACATGAGCAACTGGGCGACCCTGCAGGGCTGGTCTGCGCAACTGGCCTTGATGGATATGGCATGGGGCGGGTTACTGACCTGTCTTGCTTCGCTGTCGGGTTATTGGGTGGCCCGCAAGCTGGCGACTTGAGCCTGGTCGGTAAAACCTGAACAATGAGTTTTTTGATCTTTCCCGGGCGTGGTTTTTTCAGGTGGTGCTATGAGTGTTACGCGGCGAGCAACGGATGCTTTCGCACTGCAAGTCATGTTGGGCCTGTGCCTAATCTGGGGTGTACAACAGGTCGTGATCAAAACGGCAGCACCTGACATCGCGCCCGTGATGCAGGCCGCGGCACGTTCAGGCATTGCGGCGCTGCTGGTGGGTCTGCTGATCTGCTGGAAGGGCGGGTGGGACCAGGTTCCATCCACCTGGCGCGGCGGATTACTGGCGGGCAGCCTGTTCGGGCTCGAGTTCTTCTTTATTGCCGAAGGCCTGCAACTGACCAGCGCCGCACATATGTCGGTGTTTCTCTATACCGCGCCCATCTTCACTGCGCTGGGAATTAACTGGTTATTGCCAAGCGAGCGTTTGCGGCCGCTGCAGTGGCTGGGTATTTTCCTCGCGTTTCTGGGCATCGCTTTTTCCTTTGCCGGCGGGATTTCATTTGCCGACATGGATCGCAACATGTTGCTGGGCGACGCCTACGGTATTTTGGCGGGCATGGCCTGGGGCGCGACCACGGTAGTGGTGCGTGGCTCCCGGTTATCCGAGGCGCCGGTCACGCTGACCCTGTTCTACCAGCTGATTGTCGGCTTTGTGGGGCTGCTGGTGATTGCCGCCGCCAGCGGACAGATCAGCCATGTCAGCCTTACCGGCGTGGCGGTGGCCAGCGTTCTGTTCCAGGGGCTGGTGGTGTCGTTCTTCAGCTACCTGGTGTGGTTCTGGCTGCTCAAGCGCTACATGGCCTCCAATCTGGCTGTGTTCTCGTTTATGACGCCCTTGTTCGGAGTCACGTTCGGGGTGCTGATTCTGGGCGAGCCCTTGAGCTTCAACTTCGTGGTGGGCGCAGTGCTGGTGCTGCTCGGCATCACCTTTGTCAGCGCGGAGCAGTGGATGCGTCGCAGGCTGCGGGCACTGCTGGGACACTGACCGAGCGCCAGGCCAGCATTGCGGCCAGCATCAGTCCGCTGGCAGCGATGAGTAGCGCGGGGTGCAGGGTTCCACTGAAATGGCTGCTGAGCGCGGCCAGCAATGGCCCGGCTAGTTGTCCCACGGCAAAGCAGGCCGTCAGCAAGGCTGCATTACGCTGCGTTGCGTGCGGAGCGAGCTCCCTGGAGCGTTGCATGACCAGCGGCATGCAGGCTAAAAACGGCGTTCCGCACAGGATTACCCCCAGCGCCAGGCCGGTACTGCTCGGCAGCAGGCACGCCAGCACCCCCAGTGCTTGTATCCCTAGCCCGCCCATCAACCAGTAGCCCGTGGTACCGGGTGTGGGGCGGCGCAAACTGATCAGCACGACACCAATGGCTGCGCACAATCCAAAGGCGGGCCAGAACAAGTCTGCTTGCCATTGCCCGTGAAATTGGGCACTGGCCATCTGTGACAGGAATGTCGCCGGGATGATATAGCCCAGGCCATACAGCCCATAAATCGCTCCCAGGCGGCCAATTCCGGGCTGGCGGGTGTCTGGCTGCGAGATGTGCGTTGCAGCCGGCAGGGTGGCCGGTTGCGGCAGTATCGGCAGGATCGCCAGCACCATGATCAGTGCCGCAGCGGCGTAAATCAGCCAGAGCGTGGCCGAGTTTTGTCCCCAAAGATTTGCAGCCAGAGCCAGCAAGCCTGTGAGCAGGACACCCACCCCGGGGCCAGCAAAGACCAGTGCCCCCAGGCGTGGGCGATTGGCGGTCACGGCCAGGTGCTGGCTGAGGGATGTGATCATCACCATGACCCAGGCGCTGGCAATCCCTGTGCCGAAGCGCAACAGCAGATGCGGCCAGAAGCCCTGGGCCAGGACTGAAATCAGGGTCAGCACTACGCACAGCCATAGCCCGGCATGCAGGCGGCGCTGCACCTGGTCCGGACGTTTGGCGCGGATGGCGTCCAGTGCCCCGAGCAAATACCCCAGATAGTTGGCGGCCGCGATCAGGCCGGCGCCGGTCAGGTCAATCTGGCCCTCGCTGATCAGGTGCGGCAGTTGTGGGGTCAGGGAAAAGCGGCCAATACCCATGGCCATGATGAGCGCGATAAAGCTGGCGAGCAGGCGAATGAAGGGCGACATGCAGCTGTTTCCTCAAGAGAAGGCATTGACCGTCAGGCTAGAGGAGATTGACTTTCCTTAAAAATGAATAATAGTGACCTACTTGTTCTGTTTTGGAGAATGGCGTGGAGTTCAGTCAATTACGGATTTTTCAGGCCGTGGCCGAAGAAGGTTCCATCACCCGTGCGGCTGAGCGTCTGCACCGTGTGCCCTCCAATCTGTCGACGCGACTCAAGCAACTGGAAGAGCAGATGGGGGTCGAATTGTTTATGCGCGAGCGCCAGCGCCTGCAGTTGTCTCCGGCGGGCAAGGTGCTGCTCGATTACGCTGCGCGCCTGTTTGCCCTGCACGATGAAGCGTTGAGTGCGGTACAGGGCGGGGTGCCCTGCGGCAAATTTACCCTGGGGACGATGTACAGCACGGCGGCAACTCATTTGCCGCGCATGCTGGCGCATTATCACCGTACCTACCCGGCAGTGAACCTGCACGTGCAGTCGGCTCCCAGTGGCGAATTGCTGGAAGGGTTATTGACCGGGCGTCTGGATGCAGCGCTGGTGGACGGCCCGCTGGAGCTGGCCGGGCTGGACGGTATCGAATTTTGCGATGAGAGTCTGGTGTTGATCAGCGATCTGGATCATCCGCCTGTTACCCGGGCCCGGGATGTACAGGGGCGCGAAGTCTTTACCTTTCGCCAGGGTTGTTCTTATCGGGCCCGGCTTGAGGCCTGGTACGCAAGCGACCGTGCGGCCATGGGGCGAGTGATGGAAATCGAATCCTATCAGGGGATGTTGGCGTGCGTAGTGGCGGGCTCGGGTGTGGCCTTGATGCCGGCATCGATGCTGGCCAGCTTGCCGGGGCATGAAAATGTCGGCGTACACCCCTTGAAACAACCTTTTGCCAGTACCACAACATGGTTGATGTGGCGAAAAGGCATGACCGGCGCCAACCTGAATGCGTGGATCGCGCTGCAACAGGCATAGAGGCCGCCGAACGATGTTATTTCGACGAAGTTAAAGGCGTCGGCTTAAATTAGAAATGTGCTCGATTAGCCTAAAGTTCATGGGTCTTAAGCAAGCATCTTGTAGGAGTTAGGACTATTATCTGTATGAAGCGACAACAGAATTCCAGTCGCCAGAGTGACCCCAAGGGGGATATATGAAAGACAAACTGCAAACATGGCTTCATGACGTCGGTGTTGCGCTGGGTCTGATCGAGCCGCCACTGCAACCCGTACCGATCCCTGTCGAGGATCCGCGTCGCCGGCCACAGCGTCGTCGCTAAGGCTGCGATTACGCGTTTGCGCAGGCGTTCATGCGTTGTACTGATCCTTGGCTGCAAGGCGGCCAGGGTGCTGTTGCGAAAAAAGGGGTACGGCCCGCGTACCCCCTTCAATAAAACCTCAATCAGATAGCGCTGGCCAATGTGGCAGGGCGTCTATCCAGCAGGCTTACCAGCACAAAGCTGACCAGGGCTACAGCCAGACTGTAGTAAATCGGCGTGTTGGCTTCCAGACCATCCTTGAACATAAACACCAGTGCGGTGACAAAACCCAGGCTCATGCTGGAGATTGCCCCGGCAGTGGTGGCGCGTTTCCAGAAAATTGCCCCGATCAATGGCACCAGCATGCCGCCAACCAGCAGGTTGTAGGCAAGGGTCAGGGCGCTGATCACATCGTTTACCACCAGGGCGATGGCCAGCACCGCAAACCCGGTCAACAGAGTGAACAGACGATTGATGTTGAGGCTCGATTGCTTGCCACCGCGCAGCTTGGGCAGCAGGTCCTCGGTCAGTACGGTCGAGGCGGCCAGCAGGCCCGCGCTGGCGGTCGACATCATGGCCGCCAGTGCCGCTGCAATCACCAGTCCGCGAATGCCGTCCGGCAGCGAAACCTTAACGATGGCCGCGAAAGCGTTGTTGACGTTGTCCAGGTCCGGGATCAGTACATGGGCGGCCATGCCGATCAGGGCGCAAGTCAGGCCGTAAAGGATGCAATAGAAGCCCGCAAACGTACCGGCATACTTGGCCACCTTGGCGGTTTTGGCGGTAAAAACCCGTTGCCAGATGTCCTGGCCGATCAGGATGCCGAAAAAGTAAATCATGAAGTAAGTGATGATCGTGTCCCAGCCGATGCTGGTAAAGCTGAAGTTCGAGGCAGGCAATTTGCTCACCAGTTCATCCCAGCCGCCGACACGGTACAGGCAGATCGGTAGCAGGACGAACATCAGGCCGACGGTCTTGATCACAAATTGCACGATATCGGTCAGGGTCAACGACCACATGCCGCCAATGGTGGAATACACCACCACCACGCCACCGCCCAGCAGCACTGAAATCCAGAATGGCAGGTCGAACAGCACTTCAAGAACGGTGCCTATGGCCAGAATCGAGGTCACACCAATCATGAGCGCGTAGGCCAGCATGATCACTGCGCTGGCCTGGCGGGCCATGGGGTTGTAACGCTTTTCCAGCACCTGGGTCACGGTGAAGATTTTCAGCTTGAGCAGCGGCTTGGCCAGGAACAGGTTGAGCGCGATGATCCCGCAGCCCAGTGCGGCGCACAGCCAGAAACCGGAAATGCCGTGTACATAGCCCAGGCGCACGGTGCCGACGGTGGAGGCACCGCCGAGTACGGTTGCAGCCATGGTGCCCATATACAGGGTCGGGCCCAGGTTACGGCCGGCCACCAGGTAATCTTCGTGGGTTTTTGCCTTGCGCATGCCGTAGTAACCCAGCACCAGCATTGCTGCTGCGTAGATCAGGACGACCAGTAGATCTAAAGCCATGATGGCGAGTCTCCAATTATTTTTTTTATGGG
Organism: Pseudomonas sp. TMW22089; assembly: GCF_022496645.1. Lineage (NCBI taxonomy): Bacteria > Pseudomonadati > Pseudomonadota > Gammaproteobacteria > Pseudomonadales > Pseudomonadaceae > Pseudomonas > Pseudomonas sp. TMW22089. The sequence continues at coordinate 27,143 of NZ_SCFG01000032.1, read as the reverse complement.
GCGGTCAGGCGGTTTGAGGTAATGCGGTGTTAACGGCTGCGATCTTGGGCTTGCTGCGTGGGTCGAGGGGGCCGAACACTGAAGCCGGCTCCGGGAACAGGCTGAGCAGGGCCAGATACACCAGCGACGCAAGTCCCAGGGTGACCGGCAGGCTGATATCAATGCCTTCGGCCAGATTGCCCAGCGGTCCCACGAACTGGCCCGGCAGGTTGACGAAGCACAAGCCCACCAGCGCACTGGGAATCCAGGCACCCAGACCGCGCCAGTTCCAGCCGCGGGTGAACCAGTAGCGGCCGCCGCTTTCGCCACGGGTGAACACTTGCAAGTCATCCGGGCAATAGAAACCGCGACGTTTGATCAGGCCAATGATCATGATCACCATCCACGGGGTGGTACAGGTGATGATGAGGACGGCGAAGGTCGAGACGCTTTGCACCAGATTTGCCGCGAAACGTCCGATAAAGATGAAGGCGATCGACATGACCCCTATCAGCAATGTCGCCTTTACCCGTGACAACACGCGTGGGAACACGCTGGACAGGTCCAGGCCGGTGCCATACAGCGAAGTAGTCCCGGTGGACATGCCGCCGATCAGCGCAATCAGGCACACCGGCAGGAAAAACCAGCTCGGGGAAACGGCCAGCAGACCGCCGACATAGTTGTTGGCCGCGATATAGTCCGGTGCTTTGCTCGCCACTATGGTTGCAGTGGCCAGGCCGAACAGAAATGGGATCAGGGTTGCAATCTGAGCGGCAATCACCGCCAGCATGATCCGGCGTTTGGGGGTGGCGCGGGGGATGTAGCGTGACCAGTCGCCGAGGAATGCGCCAAAGGAAATCGGATTGCTCATTGCCACCAGCGCAGCGCCGATAAAGGCCGCCCAGAACCCGGTCTGACCGAGTGCGACGCTGCCGGCGAACTGGCTGTCGAATGCCGGGGCAAAAGCGAAGACCCCCAGCAGGAACAACAGGCTGGCGGCCCACACTGCAATGCGGTTGACCCACAACATGAAGCGGAAGCCGTAGATGCAAACCGTCAGCACCAGAATCGCGAACACGCCGTAGGCCAGGCCCAGGCTGAGGTCGGTTTCCGGAACCCCGATCATGCGCTTGGCGCCGCCGATCAACGCATCGCCGGAGCTCCAGACTGACAATGAGAAGAAGGCGATGGCGGTCAGCAGCGACAGGAACGAGCCGACAATCCGCCCGTGCACACCGAAATGCGCACCGGAAGATACGGCGTTGCTGGTGCCATTGAGCGGGCCGAACAAGCCCATGGGCGCCAGAATCAGCGAGCCCAGCAACACGCCGAGCACAATCGCCCAGGCCCCGGCCTGAAACGACAAGCCGAACAGTACGGGAAAACTGCCCAGCACGGCGGTGGCAAAGGTGTTAGCGCCGCCGAAGATCAGGCGAAACAAATCGCCGGGTCTGGCGCTGCGTTCATGGTCCGGAATCTGCTCGACGCCGTGGGTTTCTATTTGACGCACATTATTTTGCTTGTTTTTATTATTCATGATCAGCTCCGGTCACATTGGCTAAGGGGGCGGCAGCCCTTCCGGCATAGCGGATAAATGTTCGTGACAGGCCAGCCACAGGCCTTGTTGTTCTTGTGTGCGGGATCCTTGCCTCTTGAAGACAATGGTCTCGCGTTCCTGGCTAAAAAATTGCTCCCCTTGCATGCGCAGCTCGGTGGCCACGTCATGCACAAAGACCGCCACGTCACCTTGCAGGCTGACAAAGGCATTGCTCGAGATGCATGAAAGCACCTCGAATCCTTCCTCCAGGCGCCAGCTGTCCCACAACGCCTGATAGGCATCGCGACTCAGAAGTGGTTGGGCCAGGGTATAAAAAACGAAGCTGGCATCGGCGCTGAACGCGCCGAAATAGGCTTCGCGATCATTGCGCGCAAAAGCCGAAACCAGGTCGGCTGCGGCACGCAAAACCTCATCGCGTTGGCTCATGGTCAACCCTCAGCGGTGCACGACGCCGGGCATTACGCAGAGCATTTCGTAGAGCAGGTTAGCCCCCAGCAATGAGGTATTACCGGTTGTATCGTAAGGCGGCGAGACTTCTACCAGATCTCCGCCCACCAGGTCGAGACCCTGGCAACCACGAATGATCTCCATCGCCTGAATGGTGGTCAGGCCGCCGATTTCCGGGGTGCCGGTGCCGGGTGCCCAGGCAGGATCGATGCCGTCGATGTCAAAGCTCAGGTACACCGGACCGTTGCCGACTTTTTCGCGGACTTCGGCCATCAGTGGTGCCAGGGATTTGTGCCAGCACTCTTCGGCCTGTACTACACGAAAGCCCTGGGTGCGGCACCAGTTGAAGTCTTCTGCGGTGTAACCCTGGGCGCGCAGACCGATCTGCACCACCCGGTCACAGTCCAGCAGGCCTTCTTCCACGGCGCGGCGGAAGGTGGTGCCGTGGGCGATTTTCTCGCCGAACATGTGGTCGTTAACATCGGCGTGGGCATCGATGTGGACCAGTCCGACCTTGCCGTGCTTTTTATGAATCGCCCGCAGAATGGGCAGGGTGATGGTGTGATCTCCGCCCATGGTCAGCGGGATGACGTCGTGTTCAAGAATCTCGTCGTAGGCTTCTTCGATGATGCGCACCGAATCCAGCAGATTGAAGGTGTTGATTGCCACGTCACCGATATCGGCCACCGATAGCGAGTCGAACGGTGCGGCGCCGGTGGCCATGTTGTAAGGGCGGATCATCACCGATTCGGCACGGATTTCGCGAGGTCCGAAACGGGTGCCGGGGCGCAGCGAGGTACCGATGTCCAGGGGGACGCCGATAAATGCGACGTCCAGGCCTTTGGCCGATTGCAGGTGGGGCAGGCGCAACATGGTGGCTATGCCGCCAAAGCGCGGCATGTCGTTGCCGCCCAATGGTTGATGAAGAATTTTGTCCACGGCAGAGGCCTCGTTGTTTGTTATGGGTATGGCGAGGGATTCTGCGAAAGGAGGCAGGCGGGAAGAATCCCTATGGGCAAATACTTAGTTCATGTTTTTCTAAACTAACGCCGGGGCTCGGGGTAGAATTTGCTTCGTCAAACATGGGGGACTGATGTGGGAGCCGGCTTGCCGGCGATGCAGACAACCGGTTTTTAGAGGTGTGAGGTAATGCTGTCGCCGGCAAGCCGGTTGTTGCAGGTTGAGTGCGATTTTTGTTCCGCCTAATCATGTGAGTTTTTCATGGCCAACGCTTTACCTGATCTAAAACTATTGCGAATTTTTACCAGCGTGGTCAGGCACCAGGGGTTTGCCAATGCCCAGCAGGCACTCAACCTGTCTACCTCGGCCATCAGTACCTACATGAGCCAGCTCGAATCCAATCTGGGGCTGGTGCTGTGTCATCGCGGTCGCGGCGGGTTCAGCCTCACCAGCAAGGGCGAGTTGTTCCATCAGGAAACATTGCGCCTGCTGGGCGAGCTGGAGGGGTTTGAGCAATATGCCGCAGCGCTCAAGGGTGAGTTGCGCGGCACCCTGAATCTGGGGGTGATCGACTCCACGGTCAGCGATAAAGCGCTGCCTTTTGCCCAGGCCATTGGCGACTACAGCCAGGAGCACCCGGCGGTGCACCTGCACCTGTCAGTGATGAGCCCGTATGAATTACAGCTCGGGGTACAGGACAACCGCCTGGATCTGGCCATCGGGGCGTTCTCGACGCGCATGAGCGGTCTGGTCTATCAGCCGTTGTATCGCGAGCAGCACTGGCTGTATTGCAGCACGCGGCATCCTTTGTTCGCTGAGCGACGTATTCCTGAGCCGGTCATTACTCAGCAACGCATGGTCGGTCGCGGATACTGGAGTCAGGCCGAGTTGGCGCGCCACGGCTTCAAGCACAGCGCGGCGACAGTCGACAGCATGGAAGCGCAGCTGATTCTGGTGTTGTCGGGCGCCTATATCGGCTATTTGCCGGAACACTACGCCGAGCCCTGGGTGGAGAAGGGGGATTTGCGTGTGTTGTTGCCGGCGACCTTTGGTTATCAGGCTCCGTTTTCGATGATCGTGCGCCGTGGTCGCAGCCGCGAGCCGTTGATTCAAACATTCCGCGACCTGCTCAAAGCGCAGCTTAATCAACCCTGAACGAGATTTTATTGTCATGTCCCGAGCCCAATGCCCTCGCTGCTTGCGCCCGCAAACCCATTGCCTGTGCGCCTTGATCCCGCAGCTGGACAGCCGTACCCGGGTGCTGCTGTTACAGCATCCGAGCGAGGTCGGCCATGCGCTCAATACGGCGCGCTTGGCGGATCTTGGTCTGCTTAACGCTGAGCTGCGGGTAGGGGAGGTCTTTGAGGATCTGGCCACTTTGCTCAATCCTCCGGGATATCAGGCGCGGTTGTTGTTCCCGGGAGAAGATGCGCAACTGATCGGCACTGCCAGGCCGTCTGATGCAAGCCTGCCATGGCTGCTGGTGGTGCCGGACGGTACGTGGCGCAAGGCGCGCAAGCTGCTGCATCTGAACCCGTTGCTGGCGCAACTGCCCAGGGTCACGCTGCCTGAAGGCGCGGTATCGCGCTACCGATTGCGCAAGGCTCCCGGGCCGGGGGCGTTGTCGACCCTGGAAGCGATAGTGCAGGCGCTGGAGATCCTGGAGGCACCGACCTCGTTTGCGCCTTTATTGCGCCCGTTTGAAGCGCTGATTGAGGGCCAGATCGAGGCGATGGGCGCGGACACCTATCAGCGTAACCATGGCGATAAAACCGTATAAAAACCGTAGGTGCGATCTGTTCTGTCAAAACGGCAATAGCTCGCTCCTACAGGTGTTGGGTGTGTCTCAGGGTTTTTCGAGGGTTTTCTGGCGCAGGATGTAAATGCTCACCAGCACGGCACTGGTCAGCATAAAGCCCCGGGCCCAGGGTAAAGGCACCAGATAGCAGGACAAGCCAATACTCAGCCACATCAGGCCAATGGCGTAGACCTTGCCCTTGAGCGGGATGCCGTTGCCATCAAGATAGTCGCGGATCCATGGCCCGAGCCGTGGGTGCTCGACCAGCCATTGATAAAAGCGCGGCGAACTGCGGGCGAAACAGGCAGCAGCCAACAGCAGGAAGGGGGTGGTGGGTAACACCGGCAGGAAGATACCGATAACCCCCAGCGCTACGCTCAGCCAGCCGATGGCAAACAGTGCGTAGCGCAGCAACCGCGAACGGTTGCCGACAGGGGGCTGAATCACTGAATCAGTGGTGGCGAGGCTTGAGGATCGCCGGTTTTTCGTCTGGTGCATTGCACAGCAGGTACAAAGCAGTCAGCGCTTCGGGAATCTGCACGATCATGTCGTCCATCAGGTTGGCATCCTGGGCGATGTCTGCAAACTCCGGCTGATCATCGAACAGGCCGGAACCCACCATGATTGGCAGCAGCATTTCGCTGACTTCTTCTTCGGCGGTTTCGAACCAGGCCGCTTCACGGGTAAACACGCCTTCCATAAAACCGATGCACCAGCCGCGCAGGTCGGAATCATCAGGCTCGTCGCCCAGATCCAGATCGCAAGGCAGTTCGAATTCTTCGTCGGAAGCCAGCTGGCGCGCGATGTGGGCCTTGAGTTGAATCAGGGTGGCTTCGATCTCGGCACGCTGGGCGTCGTCTTTGTAGTGCGGCGCTTCTTCAGAGAAGATGGCGTCAATCCATTCGCGCTCAGGTACTGCTTCGGAGCAGATGGAAAGGGCTGTCAGAAAACCGTGGGTGGCCACGTAGTCCAGCGCCTCGTCATGCAGCTCGTCGGCGTCGAGGAAGACTTGCAGGCGGGTTAGTTGCTCAGCGAAGGACATTGAAGGACTACCTAGAAAATAAACAATAACGAATTCTAGGCTTTCTTGAGCGTACAGGCCAGTCGCAGGGCACATTTGGCCTCACTTCCCGGTGATCGGTAGTGCAATCACAGCGCCCTGCGGGGGGGAGTGCTCGGGTATACTGCCGCGTTTTGTGATGCCCTGCAGTGAATGCAGCGGATCCCGCGCCCTGCGCCCGAGCTGTCGAATCAGCTTGAGGCCGCGCCGGATGCCGCTTGTGCAGGGGTGTTTCGGCGATTTCTGGAGTTTTTATGCTCGAACAGGCTCAACGCGTACTCAAGGACATCTTCGGCTACGACAGTTTCCGTGGCCGTCAGGGTGACATTATTGAGCGCGTGGCCAGTGGTGGCGACGCTTTGGTGCTGATGCCTACCGGCGGCGGCAAATCCTTGTGTTTCCAGGTTCCGGCGCTCCTGCGCGATGGCCTGGCGGTGGTGGTGTCGCCATTGATCGCATTGATGGACGATCAGGTGGCAACCCTTGAAGAGCTCGGGGTGGCGGCAGCGGCCTTGAACTCGACGCTGAATGCCGAGCAACAGCGTGACCTGGCGAACCGGATCAAGCGCGGTGAAATAAAAATGCTCTACCTGGCACCTGAACGCCTGGTACAGCCGCGCATGATGGCGTTTTTGCAGAGCCTGGACATCGCCCTGTTTGCCATCGACGAAGCGCATTGCGTGTCCCAGTGGGGCCACGACTTCCGTCCCGAATACCTGCAGCTGGGCCAGCTGGCCGAAGTGTTTCCCAATGTGCCGCGGATTGCCCTGACTGCCACGGCGGACAAGCGCACCCGCGAAGAAATCGTTACCCGTCTGCACTTGCAGAACGCCGAGCGGTTTTTGTCGAGTTTCGACCGCCCCAACATTTTTTACCGCATCGTGCCTAAAGAGCAGCCGCGCAAGCAGTTGCTGGCTTTCCTTTCCGAACGCCGCAGCGATGCGGGCATCGTCTATTGCCTGTCGCGCAAAAAAGTCGATGAAGTGGCGCAGTTCCTGTGTGATCAGGGTTTCCCGGCACTGCCGTATCACGCCGGCCTGCCCAGCGAGACGCGTGCAGCCAACCAGAAGCGCTTTCTCAATGAGGAGGGGCTGATCATGGTGGCGACCATTGCGTTCGGTATGGGGATCGACAAATCCAACGTGCGCTTTGTCGCGCATCTGGATTTGCCCAAGTCCCTTGAGGCGTATTACCAGGAAACCGGCCGGGCCGGGCGCGATGGCTTGCCCGCCGACGCCTGGATGGCCTACGGCCTGCAAGACGTGGTGATGCTCAAGCAAATGCTGCAAAACTCCGAGGGAGATGAGCGGCACAAGCGTCTGGAACATCACAAGCTCGATGCCATGTTGTCTTTGTGTGAAGAAACCCGCTGCCGCCGGCAGACCTTGCTCGCCTATTTCGACGAAGACATGCCGCAACCCTGTGGGCACTGCGACAACTGTGTGGATGGCGTGCAAACCTGGGATGCCACCGAGCCTGCGCGCCAGGCGCTGTCGGCGATTTATCGCACGGGTCAGCGCTATGGCACAGGTCATTTGATCGATGTGTTGCTGGGCCGCGAAAACGAAAAAATCCGCAGCATGGGTCATCAGCATTTGTCGGTATTCGGTGTCGGCAAAGCCCGTGCTGAAGGCGAGTGGCGCACACTGTTCCGGCAATTGGTGGCCCGTGGTCTGGCCGATATTGATATCGAAGGCTACGGCGGTTTGCGATTAAGCGACAGCTGCCGGCCGTTGTTGCGCGGCGAAGTGACTTTGGAACTGCGCCGCGAGCTCAAGCCGCAAACCACGGTCAAGAGTAGTTCCGCCAGCCCGGCCAGCCAACTGGTGCGTGGCGAAGAGCGCGAGCAGTGGGAGGCCCTGCGGGCCTTGCGGCGCAAACTGGCCGAAGAGCACGGGGTGCCGCCTTACGTCATCTTCCCCGACTCGACCCTGCTGGAAATGTTGCGCAGCCAGCCCACCTCGTTGTCCGAGATGGCAGCAGTCAGCGGCGTAGGTGCACGCAAGCTGGAGCGCTACGGCGAGGCCTTCCTCGAGGTTCTGGGCGGGCAGGCCGAAACCCCGAAAGTGGTGGCCGACATCCGTCACGAGCTGATCAGCCTGGCCCGCGCCGGCATGACGCCATTGCAGATTTCCGGGCAGCTGCAATGTTCTGAAAAAAACGTTTATACGATGCTGGCTGAAGCAATCGGCCGTCAGGAATTGTCCCTTGAGCAGGCTTTGGACTTGCCCGAGGAGCTGATGGGCGAAGTGCAGGACGCGTTCCTGGATGGTGAGGGCGAGCTGCCAAGTGTGGCCAGCATTGCCGAGCAGTTCAAAGGCCGGGTACCTGAAGGCGTGCTGTATTGCGTGCGTGCGGCACTGCAGGCCGAGTTCGAAATGTAGTGCTGGTTATTGATATGTAACGAATTGATTGACTTATAGGTCTTGCCTATGTGCAAGCTCCATGCTTAGCTGGCTAACAATTAGGTTCACTCTTTTTCAGTCTAACCATTGAGTTTTTTATGCCTTTAACCGATCAACACCGCTTTGGCATGCAGTTGGCCCAAATGTCCCGTGGCTGGCGTGCCGAGCTGGATCGTCGTCTTGCTGGCCTTGGTTTGTCGCAAGCACGTTGGCTGGTGCTGTTGCACCTGGCACGTTTTGAAAATGTGCCTACCCAGCGCGAACTGGCCCAGAGTGTCGGGGTTGAAGGGCCGACCCTGGCCCGCTTGCTTGACAGTCTTGAAGCTCAGGGGCTTGTGCAGCGTCATGCTGTGGCCGAAGACCGGCGCGCCAAGAAAATTGTATTGAGCGATACCGCCCGGCCATTGATCGCCCAGATCGAAGCCATTGCCACTGCGTTGCGCCAGGAACTGTTTGTGGGCGTTGACGAAGAAGAGCAGCGCATCTGCATGCGTGTTCACCAGCGCATTCTGGATAACCTCGAAAAACACTGATCACAACCCTGCAGGAGCGAGCTTGCTCGCGAGTTCTAGAGGCTCGCGAGCAAGTTCGCTCCTGCAGGATCAGTACTCAGACCTTTAGAAGGTCTGGCCCAGATTCAGGTACAGCGCTGTTTGATCATCATCGTTAAAGCCATAGCTGAAGTTGAGCGGGCCCAGGGGTGTGTCGAAGCCGATGAAAATGCTCGCGGCATTGATGTAGCCGCTGTCGAATTCATTGTCGTTGTTCCAGGCCCGCCCGCGCTCCAGTGACGCGCCGGCATACAGCGGGAAATCAAACGGCAAGTACGAACGTGGAGTGAGGCGGCGGTAGTAAACCGCGCGCATCAAACTGACGTTTTGCCCGGAAATCGCATCTTCCCTGAAGCCCGACAACTGTCGTGCACCACCCAGCAAGAAGCTCGATGTCACCACGTTGGCCTTGTCCAGCGTGCGCCCGTAGCGCCCGCCCAGAATCCAGGTGTTCGGCCCGTAACTCAACGCCTTGTCCAGATGAAACTCCCACTGGCGATAACGCTCATCAGAGCCAATCCCCGGCTCAAATTGGCGCACGCTCAGGCTGATGTCCTCACCCTCATGGGGGAAGTACACGTTATCCAGCGAATCGAACGAGTATTTCAGGTCATAAAAGCCTTCATTGAAGCTGGTGCTCGGCAAGTCGCGTTCGCCAATTCGCACATTGGCTTCGCCCCAGGCCTCGCCAACGCCAAGGCGGATTTCACCGCTGTTGCCGATCTGACGACCAAAATTCAAGCCAAAACCATAGCGTTCCAGGCGGTATTCGGCGATTGGATCGTTATCGAGGATCGACTCCACGTTCTGCGAATGGGCGTTGATATAGGGCGCAACAAAATACCGCGAGCCGGCATCCAGTGGCTGATAGAACTCGCTGTACAACTCTTGCTGATCGCCGATTTGTACCCGCGTCAGCCACTCGGCACCCAGCCGGTTGATGCCGTTGACCCGATAGCTGGCACCGATGTTGAACGCGCTGTCGCCGCGCATATCGTCTGAAAGGTTGAGCCCCAGCCGCAGGTAGTCAGTGCCGCTGCGCTTGCCCCGGGCGCTGATCACCAGGGTGCGGTCCTGACCTTTGTGCACCACGCGGTATTGCACCTGTTCGAAATAGTCCAGCCCGTACAGCGTGCCCATATCCCGATGCAGACGGCCCAGGTCCAGCGGTTCACCCACCGGCTGGCGAATGTAATAGCGGATCACCGAGTCGTCTATTTTCGAATCATTCTCGATCTTGACCGCGGTGATTACCGGGGTGCGCTCCTCAGGTGAGCGGGCGGCATCGAGTTGCTTGTCCCCGGGCTGGCGCAGGCTGATCAGGCGTTTTTCGAGGGCCTGGGTGGCGCGATAGCCAGCGTTGATAATGTCTTGCGAACGACCAAAATCGGTGACCCCAAAACTGGCCAGCGCAGGCTGGATCAGTATGTCTTCCGGCTTCAGGGACGCAAGCTGCACCTCGGAGTTGCTGCGGGTCATCAATGTGATGGACTGGTTGAGGATGTCGAACACGGTGTTGAGCTGTTTGCGCCCGCGCAACGGTGTGCCGATATCCACCACAATGACCAGGTCCACCCCCATTTCGCGGGCTACGTCCACCGGGATGTTGTCGACCATGCCGCCGTCGACCAGCAGTTGACCGTTGATTTCTACGGGGGCAAACACCGCCGGAATCGACATGCTGGCGCGGATCACCTGAGGCAAGTGGCCTTTACGAAATACCACTTTCTCGCCATTGACGATGTCGGTAGCCACAGCCCGGAAGGGGATCGGCAGTTTGTCGAAATCACGGATGTCGCTGCTGTGGGCCAGCAGGCTTTCGAGCAGCAGCGACAGGTTTTGCCCCTGAATCACTCCCAATGGCAGCCCAAGGCTGCCATCGTCGCGAAAGCTGAGTTTCTGTTTGACCAGGAAGTCGCGGTCATCCTGCTTGCGCCTGAACGGGATGTCTGCCCGGGCCGGAGCATCGGACAGGGCTTCTTGCCAGTCGATCCCCAGTGCGAGCTTTTCCAGTTCGTCGATCTTGTAGCCCGAGGCATACAGGCCGCCGATCACTGCGCCCATGCTGGTGCCGGCGATGGCATCGACGTGAATGCCCTGTTCTTCAAGTGCCTTGAGCACGCCGACGTGGGCCAGGCCACGGGCCGCGCCACCGGAAAGCACCAGGCCGATCTTGGGGTGTGGATTTTCGGCGGCAAACAGTACCAGCGGGGATAAACACAAAAGCAGGCAAATCAGCAGGCGGCGCATCATGAATCTCTGGGCAAGCGACAAAGGTGGCTATTATAGCGGCGCCTTTCACTTCAGGAGCCCGAGAAACATGGCAGTCAGCAAACCGGAAATTGTTATCACCTATTGCACGCAGTGTCAGTGGTTACTCCGTGCGGCATGGCTGGCCCAGGAGTTGCTCAGCACATTTTCCGATGACCTGGCGCAGGTGGCGTTGCAGCCGGGCACCGGCGGGGTGTTTCGTATTACCTGCGATGGCGTGCAGATCTGGGAGCGCAAGGCAGATGGCGGCTTTCCCGAAGCTAAAGTGCTCAAGCAACGGGTGCGCGACCAAATTGATCCGCAACGTGATCTGGGGCACAACGACCGGGTTCAGTGAGGGTTGGTCGCCAATACGGGCTTGCCCGGTGCAGGTCCGCTGGCCATGCGGCTCGACACGACAATCGCGACGATGATCAGCACCCCGCCCAGCAGCATGGGCAAGGTCGGCGTCTCGTGAAACAACAGCCAGGCCAGGGTGATGCCGTACACCGGCTCCAGGGCGAAGACTACGGCGGCGGTGCGGGCTTTGATCACCGCCAGGCTGGCGACAAACAAACTATGGGCCACGCCCGTGCAGAACACCCCCAACAGGCCGATCCACAGCCAGTCCAATGGCCGCACTTGACCCAGGCCAGGCGCGGCGAAGGGTAGCAGGCACAGGGCAACCACGGCGTTCTGCCACAACGCCGCCTGCACCGCAGGCAGTCGTCCCGAGCAGGCCCGGTTGTTGAGGGACAGCAACGAAAACAGCAGGCCCGAGGCAATCGCCCAGAGCAAGCCTTCGGTGGCCTGGCTGGCCAGATCAAAGGTCGGGGTGACCAGGATCAGCCCGACGCTGACCAGTATCACCAGGATGATTTCGTTGAGCCGGATCCGTTCGCGAAAAATCAGCCCTTCAAGGATCACGGTAAACGCCGGAAAGCTGGCAAAGCCCAGGGTTGCAATGGCCACCCCGGCAATCTTTACCGAGATGAAAAAACTCACCCAGTGCCCGGCCAGCAGCAAGCCGCTGAGCAGCAGACCGCGCACGTCGCGCAATGTCGGCTTGCACCACACTGTGTGTCTGGCCAGCCCGGCAAAGCAGGCGAGGGCAAGCACTGCAAAACCTGCCCGGCCGAACACGATAATCGAGGCCGATGCGGCGGCCAGTTTGCCGAACACGCCGGTCAGGCCGAACATCAATGCGCCAATATGCAGGGCGCCCAGGGCAGTACGCGGAGTCATTGCAGTCCTTGAGTCAATACGGGCAAGGCCTGCAGTCTAAGGTGCGGGGGGCAGGTCCGTCTGTCGCCAGACTCGCGTCAGTTGTCGCCAGACTCGCGCCGCAGTGCCGAAGGCGAGGCCCCGAACTCGCGGAGCATGGCGGCAGCAAAGGCGCTTTGCGAGGTATAGCCGACGCGGCAGGCGACTTCCCCTATGGGCAGCCTGCTACGGCGCAGCAGGCTTAGGGCACTGTGCAGGCGGCGTTGGCGAATGTAATCCATCGGCGTTTGCCCGCATTCGCTGATAAAGCGGCTGTGCAGGCGCGTGCTGGATAACCCTGCGATACGTGCCAGATCAGCCACCTGCAGCGGGTAGGCGGCGTTTTGGTCGATGTAGGCATCCAGAGCTGCCAGGGGCAGGCGTTTGGGGGGCGGCGAGTCAGGGGCCAGCGTGTTTAAACTGGCCAGCAACAGGATTGCCCCCTGACGGGAGATCAGCGGGTCGCTGACCGCACTGCTGGCCAGCCACTTGACCAATTGATGCTGCATGGGGTCCAGAGACAGCTGTGCGGCGCTGTCGAGCAACCGGCGGCTGGCGTCGGCGTGCTGGCCCAGCGATTGGCCTAGCCAGTCTTCTTCGCCGGGTACATCGAGTACCAGGCATTGGCTGCCTTGTTCGCTTTCGCAGGTGTGATGGGCGCCTGCCGGAACCACCATCAAGTGTTGCCGATGCAGTCTGCTGGCGCGGCCATCCACCTCGAAATCGAGCTTGCCTGAGAGGCTGATCACCACCTGCGGGTGCTCATGGCTATGGGCGATCACCTCTTGGCGGTAATTACGCAGTGACAGGATCTGGCCCATGGTGATCTGGTCTCTGTAAGTGGCCTGCAGGAGCGAGCCTTTATCAGAACAGCTCGCTCCTGCAGGGTATGCCGATTCAGCTTTTAGTGCCGCCAGAACGCCGGGATGCACAGTACAAACACGGTAATGATCTCCAGGCGCCCGAGCAACATGCCCAGTGACAGGATCCACTTGGCCGCGTCCGGCAGGCTGGCGAAGTTGCCGGAAGGCCCGATGGTTTCGCCCAGCCCGGGGCCTACACCGGACACCGTGCTGGCAGCGCCGGTGAGGGCGGTCATCCAGTCCAGCCCCAACAACGACAGGGCCAGGGCAATCACGCAAATGGTGATGGCAAAGAAGAACGAAAAGGTCAGGATCGAGCGCACGATTTCTTCGTCGAGGCGGTGGCCATTGTACTTCTGCTTGATCACTGCCCGCGGGTGAATCAGTTGGTTGAGGTTGGCCTTGAGCAGAATGTAGGCAACCTGAAAGCGGAAAATCTTGATCCCGCCTGCGGTGGAGCCCGAGCAGCCACCAATAAAACCGAGGTAGAAAAACAGCATCAGCGAGAAATTGCCCCACAAGCTGTAGTCGCCCAGTGCAAAGCCTGTCGTCGTCACCACTGAAGTTACGTTCAGCGCCACATGGCGAAAGGCGTCCCCCCACGGCATGTTGGTGGTCCACCAGAGCCAGGCGCTGAGCACCAGCCAGGTGACCAGCAACAGGCCGAGCAAGCCTTGTACCTGCTGATCCTTGATCAGCGCCTTGCGATGGCCGCGCAGGGTGGCGACGTACAGGGTAAAGGGCAGGCTGCCCATGATCATGACTACGATAGCGACCCAGTGCACCGCAGGCTGTGACCACTTGGCCAGGGACTTGTCCGAGGTTGAAAAGCCGCCGGTGGAAATTGCCGACATGGCATGGTTGATCGCATCAAACACGCTCATTCCGGCCCACCAGAAGGCCAGGCTGCCAAGAATGGTGATGCCGACATAAGTGGCCACAATCAGGCGGGCCACCATATGCGAGCGCGGCATGACTTTTTCGGAACGGTCTGACGACTCGGTCTGGAACAGGCGCATGCCGCCGATTCGCAACAGCGGCAAAATCGCTACCGCCATGCCGATAAAGCCGATACCGCCGAGCCAGTGCAGCATCGAGCGCCACATCAATATGCCGGGCGACATGGTGTCCAGACCGCTGAGTACCGTTGAGCCGGTAGCGGTGATGCCGGACATGCTTTCGAAAAACGAGTCGGTGTAGCTGATGTGCTGTGTCAGCAAAAACGGCAGGGCGGCAAATACACACACCACTACCCAGCTGGAGACGGTCAGCAGATACATGTCCCGGGGGCGCAGGTGTACTTGCTCGGGGCGTCCGGGAATGACCAGTGCCAATCCGGCCAGAAAGGTGATCAGGCTGGCCCACAGAAAGGACGGCAGATCGCCCATGTGGTCAAAAATCACCAGTGTCAGCATAGGTACGGCCATGCTGATCGCGAGCGTAATCAGGAAGATGCCGATAATGAAACCGATGATGCGTAAGGTCGGCAACGCCATGAAGTCAGCTCGGGATGAAAGAGGGGCGCCATTCTACCTGTGGGGCGGGGTATGTAAACCGCCAGCCCTTGGCTAGATACCGTTAGAATAGCCGCACATTTTCTTCAGGAGGTGGCCAATGGAGGCTCTCGACGCTTTGCTCAACCGTGTTTCTGCCCCGCGCCTGCTCGATCCGGCGCCAACGGCTGAGCAACGTGAAGTACTGTTTGCGGCTGCTTTGCGTGCGCCGGACCACGGCCAGTTGCGCCCTTACCGGTTTTTGACGGTGGAAGGCGATGCGCGGCATCAGCTGGGTGAAATCCTCGCCGGAGCCGTACAGGCCCAGGGTGGAGAGGTGACCCCGGCAGCATTGGACAAAGCCCGGGCCATGCCGTTGCGCGCGCCATTGGTGGTTGTGGTGGTGGCCCGCCTGCAGGACCACTTCAAAGTGCCCAGGGCCGAGCAGTTGATCACCGCAGGTTGCGCGGCTCACGCCATTGAACTGGCGGCCTACGCCCAGGGCATTGGTGCGGTATGGCGCACGGGCGAGCTGTCATATGCACCGCAAGTGGCCAAAGGGCTGGGGCTGACAGAGGGCGAGCAGGTGGTTGCGTTTCTGTACCTGGGAACTGCGCAGAATGAACTGCGTGCCGCGCCGAAGGTGGATACGGCTGAGTTTGTGCAGCAGTGGTCGGCGTGAATTCCTTGCAGGAGTGAGCTTCTCTCGCGCTGCAGGCAATTCGGTTTTTATGAGACACCAAGGTGATGCAATCGCGAGCAAGCACGCTTCAAGGGTTTATTGATTCGCGGGTTTAAAGAGTGCCGTTCGGCTCCAGTGGCAACTCCAGCGTGGCAACAAATCCTCCGTCCGGATGATTGTTCAGCACCAGTCTGCCGCCATGGCGTTCTGCCGCGCGACGGGCTATGGCCAGTCCCAGGCCATGTCCGGCCGCCGTCTGGCCGGGCGCACGGAAGAACGGCTCGCCCAATTGCGCCAGATATTCCCCGGGCACTCCGGGCCCGTAATCCCGCACGCTGATGCTGATGCGCTCGCCTTCACGGCAGGCCTTTAATTCAATCGGGCGTCCGGGCGGGCTGAAACGTTGCGCATTGCGCAGCAGATTATCCACCGCGCGCTCGATCATTGTCGGCCACCCGCCAAGGCTCAAGCCAGGTTCTGCTGTGAGTTGTACCGATTGCTCGGGAGCCGCCAGCGAGGCATCTTTTTGTACCGCCTGGAGCAGACCGTTGAGCTCGATGGGCTCGGCACTGGCCTGGTCGGCATCAACCCGTGCCAGGGCCAGAATTTCGCTGATCAATGACTCCAGGCGGTCGCACTCGCGGGTCAGGCGCGGCCAGAGTTTCTCGCGCTCTTCGGGCCCGGCGCGTTCTGCCAGTGCCAGGGCGATACGCAGCCGGGCCAGTGGCGAGCGCAGTTCATGGGACACATCACGCAGCAATTGGCGCTGGCTGCCAATCAGGCTTTGCAGGCGTGCGCCCATGCGGTTGAAGTCGGTGGCCAGCACCCCGAACTCATCGCGCCGTGAAGCCAGTCGCGCCAGGCTGTTTTGCTGGTAGGTGGTTTGGCCCAGGTCATGTACAGCTACGCGCAGGCGACTCAGCGGGCGGGTGATCGACAGGGTGACCAGCAAGCTGAACAGGGTCAGCACCACCAGTGCAATTCCCAGCGCGCTGAGCGGCCAGATCAGGCTTTGGCGATGCCAGGCATCCAGTTCCGGGTGCGGGATGCGATAAATCAGCAAATAGGTTTCAGCGGTTTTCGGGCTGGTGTACTCGACGGTCAGGCGGCGCCACGGCAGTTGTTCTTCGCCGGGATGCTGGCGTGCCTCCCATGCGGCAGCCCGACGTGGAAACGTACCGCGTACCACAGGGTCGCCACTTTCGTTAAGGACCTGTACGTCAATGTGATAACGGCGTTTACGCTTCTCGAGGAATTCTTGCGCGGCATCGGCGCCCTGGGTTTCGTAGCGTTCAGTCCACTGCTGCGCCAGATTGGCGATGCCTGGATGCCGGCTGAGGATCCAGGCGTCCTGATTGAGCATGTGCCCCAGCAGGAGCGACAGCCCTGCGACCAGGGCAATCGCCAGCCAGAAGCTGGCGAGAATGCGCCAAAACAGTGATCGCACGGTAATTCCTCGCAGTTAATTGATCAGAACGCGTAAAGCCCAACGGCCAGGGGTCGTTGGGCTTGAGGGTTGCGCGAATTATTGCGCTTTTGGAGCCTGTTGTGCTTTCCACTCTTTGAACTGTTTCCACTCCGCCTGACGCTCGGCACGTTTCTTTTGCATCTCGTCGAAGGTCTTCTGCTGATCAGGCTTGAGCACGGCCCGGATCTCGCTTTGGGTTTTGTCCTGCTTGGCCTTGATCTCGTCTTTCAAGGCTTGCTGGTCGGCAGCCGGCAGTTTTTCCAGATATTTTTCGACCAGTTGCTTGCGATCATGCATTTGCTGGCCCATCAATTTGCCGATTTGCTGGCGCTGTTCGCGGCTCAGGTCCAGTTGGCTGTAAGGGGCGTCGCCGCGACCGTGCTCACCGCCGTGTCGTGGACCCATCGGGCCGTCGCCACCAGGCATGGCCATTGCGACGGTTGGCAGGGCAGCAGCAAACATCAAAGCAATTAGAGTCTTACGCATGGTGTGTCTCCTTCATGACAGTTCCGGTGAATCCGGATGTGCTCAGTGTAGGGAGATCAAGGTCAACCGCTGTCAGCCGAGGGTAAAGCTTGGGTAAAGAGGGTATTGCTGCGGATTTACATAACAGGCTTATGTGGGAGCCGGCTCCCACAGAGAAACGTGGTGCTTCAGGCGCTATAGAAGTAACCCCGGCTGCGCAATGCGACGATGCGCGGGCGGCCATCGGGGTGGGGGCCAATCTTTCTGCGCAGGTTACTGACATGCATGTCCAGGCTGCGGTCGTACAGGGTCAATTTGCGGCCCAGGGCGATCTGTGCCAGCTCCTGCTTGTCCAGCGGCTCTCCCGGCTGGCGCAGCAAGGCCTCGAGCAAACGGCTTTCGGAAACGGTCAGGGTGATGTCGTGCTGGTCGATAGTGGCCACGCCGCGCATCGGGCTAAAGCACAGGTCTCCCAGTTCTATCTGGCTGGATACCGCGGTCGGGTGGCTGCGGCGCAATACAGCCCGCAGACGGGCGGTCAGTTCGCGGGGGTCGCAGGGTTTGGCCAGATAGTCATCGGCGCCCAGTTCGAGCCCGAGAATACGGTCCAGGGGTTCGCCGCGGGCTGACAGCATCAGCACCGGCAATTCGGGGTGATCCTGGCGTAGTTGCTTGAGCAGTTCCAGACCGCTGCCGTCAGGCAGCATCACATCCAGCACCACGGCATCGGGGCTGGATTCGCTCAACGCCTTGCGGGCACTCTGACCGTCGTGGCAAGCGCGTACCTGAAAGCCTTCCTGGCTCAACCAGCTGCTCAGAAGCTCGCACAGCTCCTGGTCATCATCTATCAGTAACAGGTCGCTCATGGCTTACTCGATTTAGCCAGTGCCGACGGGGTACAGGTCGGTCACTGGCAAAGATACTGCAATCACACTGTGCCGTAGGGGTTACGGCAGTACTTGCTTGAACGGCTTGACGATCACATTGGCATATACGCCGGCTGCGACGTAAGGATCCGCGTCGGCCCAGGCCTGGGCAGCGCTCAGGGAGTCGAACTGGGCCACGACCAGGCTGCCGCTGAAGCCGGCTGCGCCAGGGTCATTGTTGTCGATGGCCGGGTGCGGACCTGCCAGCACGATGCGGCCTGCATCCTTGAGTTGATTCAGGCGTTCAAGGTGGGCCGGGCGTGCAGCCAGGCGGGCATCGAGCGAGTTGGCGACGTCGGTAGCAATAATTGCGTAGAGCATGTCAGTCCTCGGTTTTTGAGTTGGTCGGTGCAGGTTCGGTGTCATGCAGGTGACGCGACAGATAAACACCCTGGGCTATCAGGAACAGCACGGTCATGCCCAGGCTGCCGAACACCTTGAAGTCGACCCAGATGCTTTGATAGGTGAAGGCAACGAACAGGTTGGCAGCGCCACAGAACAGGAAGAATACGATCCAGGCCAGGTTCAGGCGGGTCCACACCGCATCGGGAAGGGTCAGTGCATGGCCCATGATGCGTTTGATCAACAGTTTGTCGCCGATAAAGTGGCTACCGGCAAATGCCAGTGCAAACAGCCAGTTTACGACTGGCGCTTTCCACTTGAGGAAGGTTTCGCTGTGGAAAGCCAGGGTCAGGCTACCGAACACCAGGCAGGCAATCAGGGTCAGCCATTGGCTCTTTTCGAGCTTGCGCTGCTTGATGAACAAAATGCCGTAAACCACCAGTGAACTGATGATCAGCATTGCCGTAGCGCTGTAGATACCGCCCACAGACAAGCTGTGCCCGGCGATTTCGACGATGCGAGGTTCGATTTTATAGACGATGAAAAACAGTAACAGCGGGATGAAGTCGATGAATTGTTTCACAGTGGCAGCCAGAAGCAGGATGTGGCGGCATAATAACAAACATCAATGACAGCGAAAGCGTCAGCTAGAGGTTATTAAATTCCCGTGGAAATTGACTTGCATTGCCATAGCACAGCTTCTGATGGCGCCCTGGCGCCGACGGTACTGGTTGCGCGTGCGTTCGAGAAAGGTGTGCGAGTCCTGGCCCTGACCGATCACGATACACTTGAAGGCCTCGACGAAGCCCGCGAAGCGGCGCTGGCGTTGAACATGACGTTGATCAATGGCGTTGAATTGTCGTGCACCTGGGGTGGAGCGACGATTCATGTGCTGGGCTACGGCTTCGATGTCAATGCTCCGGCGCTGGTTGAGGCCATAGCCAGGCTCCACGATGGGCGCTGGCTTCGGGCGCAGGAGATCAGCCGCAAGCTTGAGCTCAAAGGCATGCCCGGAGCGCTTGAAGGTGCGCGAGCTATACAGCAGACCCTGGGCGACAGCGGCAATGCTCCGGCCCGCCCGCACTTTGCCGATTTCCTGGTTCAGGCCGGCTTCGTCAAGGATCGCGCCGAGGCGTTTCGCAAATGGCTGGGGGCCGGCAAGCTGGGTGACGTCAAACTGCACTGGCCGACCCTTGAAGACACGGTCGCCACCTTGCGCGCCGCCGGGGCCTGGGTCAGCCTGGCGCATCCTTCGCATTACGATTTCACCCGCAGCAAGCGCCGCCGGCTGATTGGCGACTATATTCAAGCCGGGGGTCACGCGATTGAAGTGGTCAACGGGCATCAGCCGGCCGAGCAGGTCGGCAGCCTGGCGATCCTGGCGCGTGAGTTCGGTCTGCTGGTCAGTGCCGGCAGTGATTTTCATGGCCCTGGAGGTTGGTCCGAGATCGGCGAATATCGCCCGATCCCCGAAGATTTGCCGCCACTTTGGCGTCGATTCAAATATGACCAGCCCGCTGCCAACGTCTGAACAGGGAAACTCTGTGAGCCAATTTTTCCAGATTCATCCGGAAAACCCGCAACCGCGGCTGATCAAACAGGCCGTCGAGATTATCAAAAAGGGCGGGGTGGTGATTTATCCCACCGATTCATCCTATGCCCTGGGCTGTCAGATGGGCGACAAGCACGCCATCGAGCGCATCAAGCGCTTGCGTAATCTGGACGACAAACACAACTTCACCCTGATGTGCTGCGATCTGTCGCAACTGGGTTTGTTTGCCAAGGTTGAAACCGGTGTGTTTCGGCTGCTCAAGGCCCATACACCGGGGCCCTACACCTTTATTCTGAACGCCACCCGTGACGTTCCGCGGCTGCTGCTGCACCCCAAGCGCCGGACTATTGGCGTGCGGGTGCCCAGTCATCCGATTGCCCTGGCGCTGCTTGAGGAGCTGCGGGAGCCGCTAATGAGCGTGACCCTGATCCTGCCGGGTGAAAAAGAGCCAATGGAAGATCCGTACGAAATTCGCGATGCCCTGGAGAAGCAGGTCGACCTGATCATCGATGGCGGATTCGGCGGCAATAAAGCCTCGACCGTGATCAGCCTGATCGACCTCGAACCTGAAGTGGTACGCGTGGGTTGCGGCGATCCGACGCCGTTTATGGTCGAGGCCTGATGTCTGACGTCGAAACCATAGAAGGCGTTGATGCCCAGGCCGGTGCCCAGCAGGAATTGCCGTTTGCCATGGTATATGGCCAGGCCGTCATCGAAATGCCGCTGGACCTGTACATTCCGCCGGATGCCCTGGAGGTGTTTCTCGACGCCTTTGAAGGCCCTCTCGACTTGCTGCTGTACCTGATCCGCAAGCAGAACATCAACATTCTCGATATCCCGGTGGCGGAAATTACCCGTCAGTACATGGGCTATGTCGAGCTGATGAAAACCGTGCGCCTGGAGCTGGCTGCCGAATACCTGGTCATGGCTGCCATGCTGGCCGAGATCAAGTCGCGCATGCTCCTGCCGCGCTCGGCCGAGATCGAGGAGGACGAGGGCGATCCCCGGGCCGAATTGATCCGTCGTTTGCAGCAGTACGAGCGGTTCAAGGCGGCGGCTGAGGGGCTGGATGGGTTGAGCCGGGTAGGGCGCGATGTGATTGTGCCCAAGCTCGATGCGCCCGAAGCCCGGGCGCGCAAGCTGGTGCCCGATGTAGCGCTGGAAGAGTTGCTGATGTCGATGGCCGAAGTCTTGCGCCGTACTGACATGTTTGAAAATCACCAGGTCAGCCGCGAAGCCCTGTCGACCCGGGAGCGGATGAGCGATGTGCTGGAACGCCTCAAAGGCGGCGGCTTTGTACCGTTTGTCGAACTCTTCACCGCCGAAGAGGGCCGTCTGGGTGTGGTTGTAACCTTTATGGCCATTCTTGAACTGGTCAAAGAGTCGCTGGTCGAGTTGGTACAGAATGAACCCTTTGCGGCAATCCATGTGCGGGCGAGAGCCGAATAAAGAGCTGAAACCATGAATTTGACTGAACCCCGCGAGCTGGCGCCCTTGCTCGAGGCCTTTTTGTTGGCCTCGGGAAAGCCGCAAAGCCTTGAGCGGTTGTTTGAACTGTTTGAAGAGGGTGAGCGTCCCGAGCCGCCCGTGTTCAAAAAAGCCCTGGAATTGTTGCGCAAGTCCTGCGACGGACGGGCTTTTGAACTCAAGGAAGTAGCGTCGGGCTACCGCCTGCAGATACGCGAGAAGTTTTCACCCTGGGTCGGGCGCCTGTGGGAAGAGCGTCCGCAGCGCTATTCGCGGGCCATGCTCGAAACCATGGCGCTGATTGCCTATCGTCAGCCGATCACCCGCGGCGAAATCGAAGATGTGCGTGGCGTGGCGGTTAACAGCCATATCGTCAAAACCTTGCTTGAGCGTGAATGGATCCGTGTAGTGGGCTACCGGGACGTGCCGGGTAAACCTGCCATGTTCGCCACCACCAAAGGCTTTCTCGATCACTTTAACCTGCGCAACCTCGACGACTTGCCGCCCCTGGCCGAGTTGCGCGAGCTGGAACCGGACCCGATCCTCGACTTCGATGACGCCCCGGTGCCGGCCCACCTGCAGGCCCTGGCCGATGAAAGTGCCGAGCCCGAAGAGCCCAAGGATGAGACCAGCTTCCGTACCTTGCTGGTGGAACTGGACACCATGGAGGAGGGTCTTAAAACCGACTTTGATGACCTGCTTCGCGATGGCGCTCCTGTCGAAGAAGCCCTGGTTGCAGTTGAAGTGCTTGAATCAAGTCCGGAGCCGGAGCCGGAGCCGGAGCCGGAGCCGGAGCCAGAGCCAGAGCCAGAGCCAGAGCTAGAGCCAGAGCCAAGACTTAGCGCTGCCGAGTTGGCGCGTGAACGGTTGCGCGCAGCCGTGGCGGCACTGGAAGCGCGGTCAACCCTGAGCGAGGAAGAGCTCGAGGCCCGGGCCTTGGCCGAAGCCATCGAACAAGAACGCCGCGAACAGGAAGACTGACGCCCCCTCTGCAGGAGCGAGCTTGCCTCGCGATCTTTCGAGCTTTTAAAAGATCGCGAGGCAAGCTCGCTCCTTCAGGGCCAATCCCGAGGACTTTGCATGAGTTCAACCAAAGATCCCTGCATCGATATTTGTAAGTTCAACGACGATATCTGTATCGGCTGCGGTCGCACCAAGCGTGAAATCCGGGCCTGGAAGAAGCTCGACAAGGAAGACAAGCGCATCGTGCTGGCCGAGTCGGCCTTGCGATTGCTGGCCCTGGACGCCACCGGTCGGCGGAAAAAGAAGTAAGTCTTGCAGTTCATGACTAGGCTTTGATGCGTTATGCGCCACATCAGCGTATGATTCTCGACCCTCAAACGCTCGCTCGAGCTGAGAGACCCCATTTTCAACACCTCAGCTATATGCCTGAGTTGACACACCGGGAGGTGCCCAGATGAGTGATCTAGACCCTAAAGACAGCCAGGAAATTGGCCCAGCAGGCGAAAAACTGCAAAAAGTTCTCGCCCGTATTGGCGTGGGTTCGCGTCGCGACGTAGAGAGTTGGATCAGCCAGGGCCGGATCAAGGTCAATGGCAAGGATGCAACCCTGGGTCTGCGCGTAGACCTGCATGACGCCATTTCCATTGATGGCAAAGTGATCAAGCGTGAAGAGGCAGCCGAATCGGTTCGCCGCGTGATCATGTACAACAAACCCGACGGCGAAATCTGCACCCGTGACGACCCTGAAGGCCGTCCGACCGTGTTTGACAAACTGCCGCGTCCAAAAGAAGGCCGCTGGATCAACATCGGTCGACTGGACATCAACACCACCGGCTTGCTGATGTTCACCACCGACGGTGAGCTGGCTAACCGCCTGATGCACCCTTCCTACGAGATGGACCGTGAATACGCGGTACGTGTACGTGGCGAAGTGGATGACGAGATGATCGAGCGCCTCAAGGCCGGCGTTGTGCTGGAAGACGGCCCGGCGCGTTTCACCGACATCAAGCAGGCTCCGGGCGGCGAAGGCTTCAACCATTGGTACCACTGCGTAGTGATGGAAGGTCGTAACCGTGAAGTGCGTCGTCTGTGGGAATCCCAGGGTCTGGTGGTCAGCCGCCTGAAGCGCGTGCGTTTCGGTCCGGTGTTCCTCAACTCCGACCTGCCGATGGGTCGCTGGCGCGAAATGAGCCAGTTCGAGGTTGATATCCTCAGTGCTGAAGTCGGCCTCACGCCGGTTGCCATGCCGCAGATGAACGCCAAGAGCAAAGACAAGCTTGAGCGTATGCAGCGTAAATCGTCGCGCCCTGTGGCCCGTACCGATCGCGTTGCCCGTACCCTGCGTCCGGCCGAAGGTGCGCCACTGGCTCCGCGTCCAGCACGCCAGCCGCACATCGAAGGCGAGCGCCCGGCGCGTCCGGCCCGTGATGAAGCAGCCCGTCCGGCCCGCAAGCCGGCCGGTCGTACCGATCGTGTACCTGCGGGTCGCGGCGCGCCGGTTGCAGAGCGTCCGAGCGAAGTGAACAAGCGTTCGCCCAAGCCAACCCGTTCGGGCCCCAAGCTGGTCGACGATGCACCGTCGGGCAAGCGCCGTGGCGCACCGGCAGGTTCGGGTCAGCGCCCGGGCTTCGGTCGCCGCAAGCCGCAATAAGCGTTAACCTGTAACGCGGTACAAAAAACGCCAATCCTTCGGGGTTGGCGTTTTTTTATGCCTGCAATTAACCGCGGATGCAGCAGCAGCGAGCTTGTCTCGCAATCTTTTGATTTTGCAATCGCGAGGCAGGATGCTCCTGCAGATAATGGTTTTAAGATGGAAAGATTTCGTTACGGGTCGTAAAGTGAATGCTACGAAATCAATGGCTTATGGGCGAATTACTTCTGAAAATGGCTTGGTGTAACGAAAATTTTCCGTAAAAAGCACCGTTCGCCGCATTTCCGGCAAAAAACCAGCTTGTTTAGTGTTGCCAACAGCGGTGTGATGGGATCTTGCCTACGTGCGGGTGTACAATGCGCCGCGTTTTAACTGTGACCCAATTGCGTACCCGCGCATTTTGCGCCACATCGACGATATGCCGATGGGCCAAAACTTCGAGGCTAACCCGCCTTGTTAACTCCGCAATGCCACAAGCGTTGCGGGTTCGATTCCGTCACAGATAAAAACAAACAGGTGACGCATGACTCGTGAAACAACCTTGGATTCCTGGCGTCTGCGCTGGGGTTTGATTTGTGTTGTAGACCTTTCGATCACTGCCTCTGGTGCTCAAGTTACAACGCACTGAATCACATCAAACCTTGTGTGGGACCCTTTCAATGAGTGGACAAACCTCGCATTCGGGCGAGCTTAAACGCGGCCTGAAAAATCGTCATATCCAGCTGATTGCCCTTGGTGGCGCGATTGGTACCGGCCTGTTTCTCGGTTCTGCCGGGGTACTGAAATCGGCCGGCCCGTCAATGATTCTGGGTTATGCGATCTGCGGCTTTATTGCCTTTATGATCATGCGCCAGCTGGGCGAAATGATCGTCGAAGAACCGGTAGCCGGCTCTTTCAGCCACTTTGCCCATAAATACTGGGGCGGCTTTGCCGGCTTCATGTCGGGCTGGAACTGCTGGGTGCTGTATATCCTGGTGGGCATGTCGGAGCTGACAGCTGTCGGTAAATACGTGCACTACTGGTGGCCCGAGATCCCGACCTGGGCTTCGGCAGCAGCCTTCTTTGTCCTGATCAACGCGATCAACCTGACCAACGTCAAAGTATTTGGCGAGGCCGAGTTCTGGTTCGCAATCATCAAGGTGGTGGCCATTGTCGGCATGATCGCCCTGGGCAGCTATTTGCTGGTCAGCGGCAGCGGTGGCCCCCAGGCATCGGTGAACAACCTGTGGGAGCACGGCGGGTTCTTCCCCCATGGCATCACCGGTCTGGTAATGGCCATGGCCTTTATCATGTTCTCCTTCGGCGGCCTGGAAATGCTCGGCTTTACCGCAGCAGAAGCCGACAAGCCGCGTACCGTAATCCCCAAGGCGATCAATCAGGTGATCTACCGCATCCTGATTTTCTACATCGGTGCTCTGGTGGTTCTGTTGTCCCTGACCCCGTGGGATTCGTTGCTGGAAACCCTGAATGCCGGTGGCGACAGCTACAGCAGCAGCCCGTTCGTGCAGGTGTTCTCGATGCTGGGCAGCAACACCGCTGCACACATCCTCAACTTCGTGGTCCTGACCGCTGCATTGTCGGTGTACAACAGCGGCACCTACTGCAACAGCCGGATGTTGCTGGGCATGGCGCAGCAGGGTGATGCACCTAAAGTGCTGTCAAAAATCGACAAGCGCGGCGTGCCGGTCAACTCGATTCTGGCTTCGGCTGCGGTGACGGTAATTGCGGTTCTGCTCAACTACCTGATGCCCCACGATGCGCTGGAACTGCTGATGTCGCTGGTAGTGGCCACGCTGGTGATCAACTGGGCGATGATCAGCTTCTCGCACTTCAAGTTCCGCCAGCACATGGACAATACCGCGCAAACGCCGCTGTTCAAGGCGCTGTGGTATCCATACGGCAACTACATCTGCCTGGCATTCGTGGCGTTCATTCTGGTGATCATGTTGCTGATCCCCGGCATTCGCGTGTCGGTGTATGCGATTCCGGTGTGGGTAGCCTTCATGTGGCTGTGTTACCTGATCAAGAACAAGCGCGCGCTGCAGGCATCGGCAGCAGCTTGCAGCCCGGCTGCCAAGTAAGCTGAGCGATAAACCCAAACCCGGCCATTGCGCCGGGTTTTTGGTTTGTGGGGTATCCTGCAAGCCCTGAAGACGGATCCATTTTTGATGCTGGTGATTTCCAATCACTTATTCGGCTTTGTCGGTTTTCCTGTGAGGCCTTTGATATATTGGGCTGGCGATATTTTTGGTGGATTTTTAAAGTGCTAAATTTTATATTTTTCCCGTTTTGATCCCGTATTCAGCTTTGCCACTCTCAAATAAATAGGGGCTGTAGTTATCACCAAATGATTGACTGCATCGTTGAATATCATATTTTTTGAGCACATCAGGTGTTGATGGTAAGCCCTTCTTAGGGGAGTTTTGTCAGTTGAGACCTGCGGTAAGAGACCATTTCTAGTGTTCCTAGCCAGATACCCAATTACGCAGCGTGAGAACCTCTGATCCCCACTCCTCAAAGGGTAATCAGCTGTAGAAAGGGAGAGCTATTGTCCAATCCTCATCTTGCAAAAAATATGAGTGATAGCATAATAATGGCAGACGTTGCTTGCGGTTTTCTTCATCGATTTTCGGAATTGAAAAATGAAGACGTTAAGTGATTTTACAAAAGTTTGGTTGCTTCCAGTATGTCGTAATCAAAAGTGCAGATCAGGGAATGAAGATGACAAAGCGTTTTTTGCGATTTTATGATTTGAAATTGAAGTCATCAGCTCGATATGAGGTCAATGAAAAAATAATATCTACTGCTGTAGGCGTACTACCCCTAGCTGAAATTCTTGAGCAAGCTAAAGAGCTGTTTGATAACGTTGATTGCTGAACGAGCCCCATGAAAGACAGGACACCGTTCCCCCCTTAAGATAAGGGATAGGCAAACGGGTATGTTTATGACTAACAGCAACGATAAGGGTGGCGAGCTGCTCGGCCAGGAACGCCGACGCCG
>NZ_SCFG01000031.1:0-41130 GCF_022496645.1 Pseudomonas sp. TMW22089 | reverse complement strand
CTTTTCGGTCACTTGTTTGACCGCCTGGATTTTGAATTCTTCGGGATATCGCTGGTTGCTCATGGCACCTCCTAATGGGCCTCATTTTAAGGCTTGGAGGTGTCTACGAAACTAGGGGCGATTCAGGTATAAGGTTTCACCAATCCCATATCTCAAAGGAACCCTGAGAGAGGACCTATCAAAGCCTACACGATCCACGTCACAGGCCCCAGGGTCTGACCTTATGGTCTCCCTAAGGACCCATGTTTAAGGCATCACTGCTTAAATGTGCTGGGTCATGGCCCCGCTTAACTCTCAGATTTCACACAGGAGCGCTCTATGGACGCCAAGACTACACGGTTGGCTGTCCTTAAGGCCCTCTTGAAGTCTCCCGCAACGTGTAAGCTCGTGGGGCTGGCCCTGACTCTCTATGGTCTGTCCTATGGGGAAACCATTGCGGACCTCTTGGGCGAGCTTGCTGGAACCCTTTGGGGTGTTGACTCAATGGGTCACTTAAAAGTGCCTTAACGGAAGGCCACAGGGTCTACCAGAATATGACAAGAATTTTCCTGCACTGACCCTAAGCTCATAGCGCTGTGAGGTTCCCCCGGTGGGTGGCCGGACCCAGCCGTCTCGCAGGCGCGATAAGGAACCACATGATGCGCGCGATAAGGACCCCAGTGAATTCTACTGGGGATTTCAGTCGAGACCTGATGGGATACCATAGGGTCGCCTGTTAGGACCCGTTAGACATCGTTAGAAGTCCATGACACTATGGGCCCTCAACGGTGACCTGATGGATACTTGCAGTTCGTGCTCAATTATCCGGGGCGAGCCAACAGCAAGTCGTGACCGCTGCAAAACCGCAGGTTACTGAACAGACTGCTCTTCAGTAACCTGCGGTATGCCGAGGATGTCGTTGACGATGGCGTTGTACTCCAGCCGGGACGTGTTCCTGAACTCGATGGTGACGATTTCCGTGTCATGCACCGGCCCACGCTCCGTCACCAGATGCTTGATGTTATCGGCCCGGGCGCCCAATACCTCCTTGAGCCGGCTCATTGTCAGCGTAGCGGTCGGCGCCACCAGCCTGACCACATGCACCTTCAGGTAATCGCGGTACTTGCGCTCCAGCGGCCCGAGAATTGCCAGAATCACCAGGATCAAGGCTGCGGCCGCCACCGACAAGGTATACAGCCCGCCACCCACCGCCAGGCCAATGGCGGCCACTGCCCACAAGCTGGCCGCGGTGTTCAGGCCCCTGATCACGGCACCACGCTGCAAAATTGAGCCCGCACCCAAAAAGCCGATGCCGGTCACCACCTGTGCCGCGATCCGCGAAGGGTCCAGCTGTGTACCGGGCATGGTCAGGGCCTGCTGGAAACCAAAGGCCGAGACCATCATGAACAGGCAGGCGCCGGTACACACCAGCATGTGGGTACGCAACCCTGCGGACCAGAACAGATGCTCCCGTTGCAGCCCGATCAGACAGCCCAGCAAGGCCGCCAATAACAAACGTAAACACATCTCCGGATCTGAAATCATCGCCCGCGTCCCCCCGCAAACTTTCGAGCATAGCCAAGCTTTGGGGATCGGCCACAGATCATCGGCATCACGACACAATGAGACAGATCCGCGGCCAGGGGAGTGACTTTAGCCAGCGTCAAATCTAGTATCGCCCCGCCCTATTACCTCCCTAAAAATAAAGTATGGAAACGCTGATGATGCCCTTCACTCGCACCCTGCTCGCCCTCTCTCTGGGTATGGCTCTGCTGCAAAACCCGGCCTTCGCCGCCCCGCCCCTGACGATGACCGATGGTGTGGCACAGGTCAGTACCCAGGACAGCAATGCCTGGGTCGAAATCAACAAGGCTGCCTTTGAAAACAATATCCGGGTGCTGCAAGCCACTCTGGATGGCAAGTCGAAAATCTGCGCCGTGCTCAAGGCCGATGCCTACGGTCACGGTATCGGTCTGCTGATGCCGTCGGTGATTGCCATGGGCGTTCCCTGTGTCGGGGTTGCCAGCAACGAAGAAGCCCGTGTGGTGCGCGAGAGCGGCTTCAAGGGCCAGTTGATCCGCGTACGCACCGCCGCCCTCAGCGAGCTGGAAGCAGCGCTGCCGTACAACATGGAAGAACTGGTGGGCAACCTCGACTTCGCGGTCAGGGCCAGCCTGATTGCCGAGCAACACGGTCGCCCGCTGGTGGTCCATCTGGGCTTGAACTCCAGCGGCATGAGCCGTAACGGCGTGGAAATGACCACCGCCCAGGGGCGCCGTGACGCGGTGGCCATCACCAAAGTGCCGAACCTTGAAATACGGGCGATCATGACCCACTTCGCCGTCGAGGATGCCGATGACGTGCGCGCCGGGCTCAAGGCTTTCAACCAGCAGGCGCAGTGGCTGATGAACGTCGCCGGGCTCGATCGCAGCAAAATCACCCTGCACGCGGCCAACTCGTTCGCCACCCTGGAAGTGCCGGAGTCGCATCTGGACATGGTCCGCCCCGGCGGCGCGCTGTTCGGTGACACCGTACCGTCCCACACAGATTACAAACGGGTGATGCAATTCAAGTCCCACGTGGCCTCGGTCAATAGCTACCCCAAGGGCAATACCGTCGGTTACGACCGCACCTACACCCTGGGTCGTGACTCGAAACTGGCCAACATCACAGTCGGTTACTCCGACGGTTACCGTCGTGCGTTCACCAACAAAGGCATTGTGCTGATCAACGGCCACCGCGTGCCGGTGGTGGGCAAGGTATCGATGAACACCCTTATGGTTGACGTCACCGATGCCCCGGACGTGAAAAGCGGTGATGAAGTGGTGCTGTTCGGCCAACAGGGCAAGGCGCAAATCAGCCAGGCAGAGGTCGAAGACATCAACGGCGCGCTGCTGGCCGACCTGTACACCGTATGGGGCAACTCCAACCCGAAGATCCTGATCGACCAATAACAACCTGAACCCTGAACCTGTAGGAGCGAGCTTGCCTCGCGAGCTCTTGGCGATTTATGCGCCACGCGCAAAAAGCTCGCGAGGCAGGCTCGCTCCTACCGTTGGGTAGACCGCAGCATGATCGCCCCTCCTGTAAACGCGAATCGTAAAGATTGGTAAATGGCATTGATTGTTATTTGCGAGAATGTAAAAATTTGTAACCCATTCTCGTTTACGCAGTTCCATGCCCGGAGTATTCGCAGATCATGCGCAAAATGTTCACCCTGCCCACGTCAGCCCTCACCCTGATCGCCCTGGGCATTCTCAATAGTGCCGTTGCCGACACCCTGGACCTGCCCACCACGAGCATCACTGGCGACGGTGAAGACGCGCCGCAGGGTTATCAGGCCAGGCCGAATGCCAGCACCACCCGCCTGAACCTCAGCGCCGGGCAAACCCCTCAAGGCGTGACCAGCATCAAGCGCGAGCAACTGGATGACTTCAAACTCAACAGTATCCGCGACGTGCTGGGCAGCACCCCGGGGGTCAACGTGCAGAAGATCGAGACCGATCGTACTTACTTCACCGCCCGTGGCTTCGACATCACCAACTTTCAGTACGACGGCATGGGTATGCCGTTGAACGGCGGGGTGCTGGTGGGCGATATCGACATGGCGCCCTATGAGCAAGTGGACATTTTGCACGGCGCCAACGGCCTGATGACCGGCAGCGGCAACCCCTCGGCCACGGTCAACTTTGTGCGCAAGCGCCCCACCTATGACACCGAAGCCAAGGTCAGTGTCAGTGCCGGGTCCTGGGACAAGCGCCGCGTCGACCTCGATGTCTCAGGGCCTCTGACCGACTCGGGAAATGTCCGTGGCCGGGTGATTTATGCCAACGAGACGGGCAATTCCTACCTCGACCGCTACTCCCGGGAGAAGAATATTTTCAGCGGCCTGCTGGCCTTCGACCTGAGCGATAGCGACACCCTGACCCTGGGCATCGAAGACCAGAAGAGCAATGCCAACGGCGCCAGCTGGGGCGCGCTGCCGCTGACCGATGCCAGCGGCAAGGCGCTGCACTACAGCAGCACCCGTTCCAGCATCGCCCAACCCTGGGTGTACTGGGACGTGCATACCACCCGCGCCTTTGCCGAGTGGCAACACAGCTTCGCCAATGACTGGAAGTCGACGCTGACCCTGACCGCCATGGAGCACCGCGAAGACACCGACATGTTCTACGTGTATGGCAACAGCGGCTCGGCCACCGGGTTCACCGGTCTTGCCTCCAACTACAAGGACAAGACCCGCGAGCTGGATGGCGACATTTCCTTCAGCGGGCCTTTTACCCTCGGCGGTCGTGAACACCAACTGACCTTCGGCGCCAACGTGGCCCGCTCGCGCACCCAGGAGACCTCGCTGTATGGCTCCTCGTCGTACGACACCGACGTCTCGCTGCAAGATGCCCTCAACGGGGTAATTCCCAAGCCCACCTACAACATCGCCAATGCCGCTGATACCTCGAACTACACCGACCGGCAGAAAAGTGTCTATGCCGGCACACGTTTGAGCCTGACCGACGATCTGCACCTGATCATCGGGGCGCGCATGCTCAGCGCCGACAGCGACGGCGAGAACTACGGCTCGGCCCGGGATGTGAGCATCCATGGCAAGGTCACGCCCTATGCGGGCGTGGTTTACGACCTGACCGAGCAATACTCGCTGTATGCCAGCTACACCGAGATATTCAATCCCCAGTACTACCTCAACACCCAGGGCAAAGTGATCGACCCGCTGCAAGGCAAGAGTTACGAAGCGGGCATCAAGGGCCATTTGCTGGATAACAAACTGGATGTCAGCGCGGCGGTATTCCACACCAGGCAGGACAACGTGGCCACCTATGCCGGCTTTAATCCGGCGCTGGGCGGGTATCTGTATGACGGCATGTCCTACAAGAGCGACGGGATAGAGCTTGAGGCGTCCGGGGAACTGGCGCCGGGCCTGCAAATCAGCGGCGGCTACACCTATGTGTACATCACCGATGCCGACAATGACCGCGGGCGCAAATTCATCCCGCGCAATGCCCTGACCTCATCCATGACTTACAAACTGCCGATGGCGCCGAAGGTCAAGGTGGGTGGCAGCCTGAAATGGCAAAGCAAAATCGAGAACGACGATGCCCCGGCGGCCAACCAGGCGGCCTACGCGCTGGTGGGCCTGATGGCCAGCTACGACATCGATGCGCACTGGAGCACCCAACTCAACCTGGACAACCTCACCAACCGCAAGTACCTGCAAAGCGTGCGCTACGGCCAAAGCAACTATGGCGATCCGCGCAACGTGACGGCGTCGGTCAGCTGGAAGTTCTAAGAAAGGCCTGGCCGACCCCATCGCCGGCAAGCCGGCTCCCACATAAGCCAGTTCTCACTGGTGGAAGGCACCCCTCCTCCTGTGGGAACTGGCTTGCCACTGGTGGAAGGCATCCCTCTTCCTGTAGGAGCTGGCTTGCTAGCGATGGAAGACATCCATCCTCCTGTAGGAGCTGGCTTGCCAGCGATGGAAGGTATCCCTCTACTCTGGAAGCTGGCTTGCCACTGGTGGAAGGTATCCCTCTTCCTGTGGAAGCTGGCTTGCCAGCGATGGAAGGCATCCCTTCTCCTGTGGGAGCTGGCTTGCCAGCGATGGAAGGTATCCCTTCTCCTGTGGGAGCTGGCTTGCCAGCGATGGAAGGCATCCCTTCTCCTGTGGGAGCTGGCTTGCCAGCGATGGAAGGTATCCCTTCTCCTGTGGGAGCTGGCTTGCCAGCGATGGAAGGCATCCCTCTTCCTGTGGAAGCTGGCTTGCCACTGATGGAAGGGATCCCTCTCCTGTGGGAGCTGGCTTGCCAGCGATGGCATCAACCCCGGGCCGCTGCCGGGGTCATGCGAAAGGCCACACCGAAGCGGTTGAAGGCATTCATCAGGCCGATGGCATAGGTCAGGTCTGCCAGTTCCTGGTCGCTGAATTCGGCGGTTGCCCGTTCATAGTCCGCATCGCCAACGCCGGTTTGCTCGACCCGGGTGACGCTTTCAGCCCATCTCAATGCAACCCGTTCCCGTGCGCTGAACAACTCCCCCCCTTCCTGCCACACCGGCACCAGCACCAGTTTTTCCACGGCCATGCCGTGCTTGAGCAAATCCCGCGAGTGGACATCGATGCAGTAGGCACAGCCGTTTATTTGTGAAACTCGCAGATACACCAGGTCGATCAGGGCTTTGGGCAGGCTGCTGTTTTGCACACAGGCATAGACATTGGCAAATGCCCGGTTGCCCTCGGGTGACGCCTTGGAGTAATCGATACGCTGACTCATGAACTGTCCTTGCAGTGGCACATTAGGTGGGGCCATAGTGCCGATTCTTGGCCCTGCCCAAAAGAGCCAAGAATCGTCTTTATCCATAGGCCATGATTCCTTCAGGCAGACCATGAAAACCACCGCGCCGCGCATTTCCCCCCTGGACCCGGGCTCCAGCGAACCCATCTACCGTCAACTTTATGAGCATTTGCGCGCGGCCATTGCCAGCGGCTCGCTGAAACCCGGTGAACGGGTACCCGCAGCACGGGCTCTGGCCAAAGAGTTGGGCCTGGCCAGAGGCACTGTGGACAGCGCGTATTCACTGCTGACCGGCGAAGGCTATCTGCAGGCGCGGGGTCAGGCAGGCACAGTCGTGACACCGGGGATCAGCCTCAATCCCGGACCGCTACCTGCCCTTGCCGCCGCCAGCCCGGCCCTGCCCCGGCTACCGGCAATCATGCCCTTTCAAATGGGCCTGCCGGCGCTGGACGTTTTCCCGCGGAAAACCTGGGCCCAGATCAGTGCTCGGTGCGTGCGCAGCGCCACCATCGAGGACATGGCCCTGCCTTCGGACCAGGGCCTGGAATCGTTGCGCACCGCCATTGCCGGTTACTTGCAGGTTGCCCGCGGGATTAGCTGCACGCCGTCCCAGGTGTTCATCACCTCGGGCTATCGGGACAGCCTGTCGCTGATCGCCCATGCCTTGCTCAAACCGGGGGAGCAGGTGCTGGTGGAAGACCCGGGGTATCCGCCCACCCGGCAGTTGCTCGAAGCCCTGGATATACAAGCGGTCCCCGCCGCTGTGGATCAGGACGGCATGGCCCTGCCCGACGACATGGGCCAGGGATACCGGGCGGCCATTGTCACGCCGGCCCATCAAAGCCCGCTGTGTGTATCCCTGGCACTGCCGCGCCGCCTGCAATTGCTGGCATGGGCCAGCCGGCAACAGGCCTGGATTGTCGAAGACGATTACGACGGCGAGTACCGCTACAGCAGTCGCCCGCTGCCGGCACTCAAAAGCCTGGACCGCGATGGCCGGGTGATTTACAGCGGCACCTTCAGCAAAGTGCTGTTCCCCGGGCTACGCCTGGCCTATCTGGTGGTACCCGAAGCGCAAATCCAGCGTTTCGAAAGCATCAGCCAGGTTTTTCGCAGCGGTTGCCCGCCACTGACCCAGGCCATCGTCGCGGCCTTTATGAGTCAGGGCCACTTTGCCCGGCATATCCAGCGCATGCGCAAACTCTATGGCGAACGCCGGGCCATGGCCGTGAGCGGGCTGAGCAAAGTGCTGGGCGAACACATCCGGATTGACGCCAACCCCGGAGGCATGCATCTGATCCTGCGCCTGGCAGACCCGCAACCGGACCGGTTACTGGTGCAGCGCATGCGCCAGCACGGCCTGTTCGCCGAAGCACTGAGCGAATGGAGCCTGCAGAGCACACCTCAGTCGGCTCTTCTGCTCGGCTTTGCCAACATCCCGTCACAAGCCAGCGCCGAAGCCCTGGGCCAGCGCATTCTGGCACTTATGTAGCAGCGGCCAGGGCACTGAAAGAATTAAAGATAGTTAGCTAAACATTTGTTATTCTTGCCTCCCCCTACCGCTGGCGACTAACCACCGCCAGCGTCCCCCCGCGCCATCACTTCGCTGATTGCGCAAGCTTCACTCCTATAACGAAAACCTGCCACGACAGGAAGTACCATGAATTGCCTGAATGAACTGAAGAAGCCTACGCGGCGCGTGCTGCTGCAAGGGCTCTTGACTGCTTATACCGCGTCCCTGATTCCCTTCGCCCTGGCCGAAACGGTCGACACGCCAGAACAAGGTGCCTTTGTGGCGCTGTCAGCGATCATCGCCGGGCGTCAAAGCCTCGATCCGGTGCTGGCCGGCATGCTGTACAACGCCCTGGTTGAACAAGACCCCGGTTTCCCCCAGGCGGCCAAAGAGCTTCTGGCACTGATCAATCAACGCCAGATTGATCCCATGCAACTGCAAAAGACCCTGGACGACGAAAAATCCTCCCTGGCCAGCGTGCCGCGCAAAGTGGCCATGGCCTGGTTCATGGGCGTAGTCGGCAGCGGCGCCCAGGCCCGTTGCCTGGCGTACGAGCATGCACTCAATGCGCAGATCGTGGCTGACGTGCTCAAGCCACCGACCTATGCCTATGGCGCTTATGGAAGCTGGGCTCGCAACCCGACAGTCGAATTGAAAAAAGAGGTGAACAATGTCTGATCAACTGTCCGCGGACATCGTCATCATCGGCTCGGGTATCTGCGGCGCCATGGCTGCCACTCACCTGCTCAAGCAAGGCGCTTCGGTACTGATTCTCGAAGCCGGCGGTCCTATCGATCGCGGGCGTGTGGTGGCCGCGTTCCGCAACTCGACACGTAAAAGTGACTGGATGTCGCCCTACACCTGTAGCGACATTGCCCCGCACCCGATCTACAAGCCCACCGACAACGGTTATCTGGTCCAGGGCGGCCCTTACCCGTACCCGGCCGAATACATCCGTGGCGTCGGCGGCACCACCTGGCACTGGGCAGCACAGGCATGGCGCCTGGTACCCGGCGACATGCGGATCAAGACCCTCTACAACCTGGGCGTCGACTGGCCCATGAGCTACGAAGAACTCGACCCTTTCTATCAGCAAGCGGAAGAGATCTGGGGCGTGTCAGGCGCCGAAAACACCGGTTCACCCCGCAGCCAGCCGTTCCCGATGGAGCCCGTGACCGAACCCTACGCCATGCGCCGCATCCGCGAACGCCTGGCCCCGGCGTTCCCGGTAGTGGGTAACACCACGGCCCGTAACAGCCGCGCCTATGACGGTCGCCCGGCCTGCTGTGGCAACAACAGCTGCCAGCCGATCTGCCCGATTGACGCGCAATACCATGGCGGCATCGCGATCCAGACCGCAGTGGACGCAGGCGCCCAACTGCAGGTCAACGCCGTGGTTTACCGCATCGAACATGATGACAAGGGCCATATCGTGGCCGTGCACTACTTCGACGCGGACAAACAGTCGCACCGGGTCACCGGCAAGACTTTCATCCTCGCGGCCAACGGCATCGAAAGCCCGAAACTGCTGCTGATGTCTGCCAGCGACAAGTACCCCAACGGCCTGGCCAACAGCTCGGGCATGGTGGGTCGCAACCTGATGGACCACCCGAGCACCTCGCTGACCTTCGATGCCGATGAAGAACTGTGGCTGGGTCGTGGCCCGCAAAGCCCGAGCTCGATCAATACCATGCGCGATGGTGAGTTCCGCTCTGAGCACGCCCCGTATCGCCTGGATTTCACCAATATTTCCCGGGTCAACAGCGCCACTGACGCGCTGATCACGGCCGGGGTCTACGGTGCCGAATTCGAGAAGCAGTTGCGCCACCGCGCCGCCTTTGAAATGAGCCTCAAGGACGTGCTGGAAGTACTGCCCAACCCTGAGAACCGCATCAGCCTGAGCGACCAGAAAGACAAGCTGGGGCTGCCAAAACCCAAGGTCAACTACGCCATCGACGAATACACCCGCAAGGGTGCAGCGCGGTCCCACAAAGACTTCGCCCGGATTGCCGAAATGATGGGCGGGACCAATCTGCGCTACAGCGCCGAAGGCAGCTTTGCCAACAACCAGCACATCACCGGCACCATGAGCATGGGCATCGACCCGAAGACTTCGGTCTGTGACAGCTATGGCCGTACCCACGACCACGACAACCTGTTCATTTGCAGCACCGGGGTGATGCCGACCTCCGCCACCATGAACTCGACCCTGACTGCTGCGGCACTGACCTTGCGCACTGCGCAACACATCCTGCCGAACCGGATCATTGCCACTGAACAGGGACGGGGTTGAGCCATGAACTGGAATCTTGTTTCCCTTAGCGCGCTGATGCTGCTGGCACTCAACGTCAATGCTGCCGATGACGCACAGATCAAACGTGGCCAGTACCTGTCCACCGCCGGTGACTGCGTCGCCTGCCACAGCGTGCCCGGTGGCAAACCCTTTGCCGGCGGTCTGGCGCTGCCTACGCCGATCGGCGAAATCATCGCCACCAACATCACCCCGTCGAAAACGGCGGGTATCGGCAACTACAGCCTGGAGCAGTTCAGCGATGCCCTGCGCAAGGGTGTGCGTGCCGACGGCCAGCATCTTTATCCCGCCATGCCTTACACCGCTTACGCCAAAGTCAGCGATGAAGACATCAAGGATATGTACGCCTACTTCATGAACGCCGTGGAGCCGGTGGACAGCCCGACCAAAGCCACCGAGCTGCCGTTTCCGTTCAACATTCGCCTGTCCATGGCGGCGTGGAACCTGTTGTTTCTCGACAACAGCACCTTCGTTGCCGATACCGGCCGCGACCCCGAGTGGAACCGTGGCGCCTACCTGGTTCAGGGCCTGACCCACTGCAGCACCTGCCACACCCCGCGCAATCTGCTGATGGCCGAAGTCTCGTCCAAAGAGCTGGCCGGTGGTGATGTAGGGACCTGGCACGCGCCGAACATCACCTCCGACCTCAACAGCGGTATCGGTGGCTGGGACAACGCGCAGCTGGTGGCGTACCTGAAAACCGGCGAAGTCCGGGGCAAGGCACAAGCTGCCGGGCCGATGGCCGAAGCGGTGGATCACAGCCTGCAGTACATGAACGACAGCGACCTCAAGGCCATTGCCGTTTACCTCAAGGCCCTGCCTGCTCAGCACAACCCGGCTGACAGCAAACCGGTGTATGCCCTTGGCCAAGCCACCGACGAGCTGAACAGCATCCGTGGCGTAGAGTTGCCGGCTGATGGCGACAAAATGACCGGCGCGCAGATCTACGATGCCTACTGCAGTTCCTGTCACCAGGCCCAGGCCCAGGCCCAGGGCAGCTTTGAAGGCGCCCTGCCCTCGTTGCTGCACAACACGGCGGTCGGACGCAGTAATCCGGCCAACCTGGTAATGGTGATTCTGGAAGGCGTGAAACGTGGCGCTGACGGTCAGGACATCCGCATGCAAGGTTTCGCCAAGACCCTGAGTGACCAGCAGGTAGCGACACTGGCCACTTGGCTGACCGAGCATTACGGCAACCCGCAGGTCAAAGTCAGCGCCGCCCAGGTCAAGCAAACCCGCGCAGGCGGCCCCGTCTCGCACCTGGCCGCACTGGCCCAGGGCGCGATTGCCGCCGGCGTCATTGTTTTGATCCTGCTGCTGGTATGGCGAGCACGTCGCAAGCGCCGGGGTTAAGCCCAAACTTGTTCGCGATGGCCTAACCGCCATCGCTGGCAAGCCAGCTCCCACAGGTACCGGGGAGCCGCACCACTCCACCCTTTGTGGGAGCCGGGCTTGCCCGCGATGGCAGCACCGCGGTCCGGCAGTAATGTCGAATTGTCTGCATCGCTGGCAAGCCAGCTCCCACAGGTACCGGGGAGCCGCACCACTCCACCCTTTGTGGGAGCCGGGCTTGCCCGCGATGGCAGCACCGCGGTCCGGCAGTCATGTCGAATTGTCTGCATCGCTGGCAAGCCAGCTCCCACAGGTACCGGGGAGCCGCATCACTCCACCCTTTGTGGGAGTCGGGCTTGCCCGCGATGGCAGCACCGCGGGCCGGCAGTCATGCCGATTTGTCTGCATCGCTGGCAAGCCAGCTCCCACAGGTACCGGGCAGCCGCACCACTCCACCCTTTGTGGGAGCCGGGCTTGCCCGCGATGGCAGCACCGCGGGCCGGCAGTCATGTCGATTTGTCTGCATCGCTGGCAAGCCAGCTCCCACAGGTACCGGGCAGCCGCACCACTCCACCCTTTGTGTGAGCCGGGCTTGCCCGCGATGGCAGCACCGCGGTCCGGCAGTCATGTCGAATTGTCTGCATCGCTGGCAAGCCAGCTCCCACAAAGCCCGGGCGTTGTATACAACCTGTAGGAGCGAGCTTGCTCGCGAGCTTTTCAACACCGCAACAAAGAGCTCGCGAGCAAGCTCGCTCCTACAGGTTACTGGCCGCTCCCTCAAAGCTCGCGCCTACGTTCAGAACAACGCTAGGCTATAGCTGAGAATCAATCGGGTCTGGTCCTGATCGGGGGCCGCCTGCGAACGCAATGTTGCATACCGCGCCCCGAGCCCCAGCCCTTTGAACGTCCCCTCCTGGATCACGTAATCGAGCAACAGATCGCGTTCCCATTCCTTGTGCTCATCCCCTGAAACGGTGCGGATCCCGTCGCCCTTGAGGTAGACCATCGACGCCCGTAAACCCGGGACACCAACAGTGGAAAAATCATAGGCGTACTGCCCGAACCAGGTGTTCTCACCGGCCCGGTTGAAACTGGTCAGCAAGCGATCGGTAAACAGGTACAGGCTCGCACCTCCCGCGCCCTTGTCGGGCAATGAGCCCTGATTGAGCTGCACGAAGTTGCTGGCATCGGAAACGCTTTGATAACCACCGGTCAACCCATGGCCACCCAGGTTCCAGGTGAACATCGCACTCCAGGTGCGGTTGTCGATTTCACCTCTGCCATCGCGGGTATAGCCCCCCACCCGATAGCCGTCAGAACGACCACCGCCGCTGCCGTTCGCCCCGCTCGACCCGGTGTCGAAGTAACGCAGGTCGGTCTTGATCGACTGCCCTTCACCCAGTGCCCAGGTATGCTGCAAGCCGAAAAACTGCTGGGTGTAGTAGTTCTCCAGGTTGGCCGCGTAGTACTGCAGGAGCAGATCGCGGCCGGCCTTGTAATCGGCGCCGGCAAACACAAAGTCATTGCTCTGGCGCGTTCCGCCCGCCACGGCCAGCCCGGTGCGGTCACTTGAACCGCGCCCGGTGGCCTGTTCAATACGCCCGGCCGTAAGGGTCAGGTTGTCGAGGTCATGGCTGGTGAGCTGTACACCTTCAAAGGTTTGCGGCAACAGACGGCCGTCGTTGGCCACCAGTACCGGCAATTTGGGCTGCAGAGTACCCACCCGGGCTTCGGTTTGCCCCAGCCGCACCTTGCCGGTCAGGCCCAGACGGCTCCAGTCACTGGCAACCCCCTGGCCATCGTCCGGGATCATGCTGCTGCCGCGATGCCTGCCTGCACCGCTGTCCAGGGTCAGGCCTTGCAGCACCAGGGCATCCACGCCAAACCCCAGGGTCCCCCGGGTAAACCCCGAGGTGAAATTGAGCATGAAACCCTGGGCCCACTCCTCGGTTTTAGCCTGCCCGGACGGTCCGCGCTGGTCGCGAAAGTCATGGCTGAAGTACAGATTGCGCAAGCCCAGGCTGGCATGACTGTCGCTGACAAAGTCGGCGTGTGCGGCCTGGCCGACCGCACAGCTCAAGGTCCCCAGAACCAGGCAGGACAGGGGTGAAGGTGTATTCATGGCAAAGTTTTCCCTTGGGCGGTTACACGCCCTGTTTTTATTTTAGGTTCGAGGGTATTGCGAAAAAATCACACGCGCTCGATCACCATCGCCACGCCTTGGCCGACACCTACGCACAGGCTGACCACCGCATAACGCTGTTGCTGACGCTGCAAGGTACGGCAGGCACTCAGTACCAGCCGCGCACCCGATGCGCCCAGCGGATGGCCCATGGCAATTGCCCCGCCGTTGGGGTTGACCCGAGGGTCGTCGAAACTCAGTTCCAGGGCCTTGAGGCACCCCAGCACCTGTGGCGCGAAGGCTTCATTGATTTCGATCAGATCGACTTGCTCCAGGCCGATACCGGCCCGCTGCAACGCCACCACTATCGCCTGGTGCGGACCAATCCCCATGATCCGTGGCTCTACCCCGACCACCGCCGAGGACAGAATCCGCGCCATCGGCGCCACGCCATGGGCAAGGCCAATCTCTCGGTTGCCCAGCACCAGAGCGGCCGCGCCGTCGTTGATTCCCGAAGCGTTGCCTGCAGTGACCACCCCGCCCTCAAACAGGGGCTTGAGCCGCGATAACGCAGAGAAGTCGGACTGGGCCCGTGGATGCTCGTCGACACTTACCTGACGGGACTCACCCTTGCGCGCAGAAGGCACGTCTACAGCCATGATTTCGTCGTCCAGCACCCCTGCCAGCAAAGCCGCCTGATAACGGGACTGGGAGCCGGCGGCGAAGCGGTCGGCCTCCTCGCGGCTGATGTCGTACAGCCGGGCAAGG
The DNA here is from genome assembly GCF_022496645.1 of Pseudomonas sp. TMW22089. Classification (NCBI taxonomy): domain Bacteria; kingdom Pseudomonadati; phylum Pseudomonadota; class Gammaproteobacteria; order Pseudomonadales; family Pseudomonadaceae; genus Pseudomonas; species Pseudomonas sp. TMW22089. Next base: position 26,803 of record NZ_SCFG01000031.1, on the reverse strand, counting down.
TTGTCGCCGGTCTGCGGCATGCTGTCATTGCCATAACGCTGTACCAGCCGGGGGTTGGCGAAACGGGCACCGATGGTGCTGTCCGCGATCTCCTGGCTGCGACTGAACGCAGTCTCGGCTTTGGAAATAACCAGTGGCGCCCGAGACATGCTCTCTACCCCGCCCGCCAGATACCAGCGACCCTCACCACAGGTAATGGCCCGGGCGGCATCGATCACTGCCGACAGACCACTGGCGCACAGGCGGTTGACCGTCTGCCCCGGCACCGTCATGGGCAAGCCGGCACTGAGCAAAGCATTGCGCGCCAGGTTGCGGCTGTCCTCGCCGGCCTGGTTAGTGCAGCCCAGAATCACGTCTTCCAGTGCTTGCACGGGCAGGCCCGAGGTCTGCACCAGACGGGCCAGCAGCTCACCCACCAGATCATCCGGGCGCACCGCCGACAGGCTGCCGCCATGGCGGCCAAAAGGCGTTCGCAAACCGCTGTAAACATAAGCCTCAAGCATGATTTATCTCCTGCTGAACAAGGTGGGCTGCGGGCAGCGGGTTTTCCGTCTGGCACAGCGCGATTCCCAGTCGCGCCCGGCGCCGCAACCAGCCGCTGGGGCGATAACGCGGGTCGCCGGTCAAGGCATGCATGCGCTGCAAAATCTGCAGCACCCGCCCGACGCCCAGCAGGTCGCCCCAGGCCAGTGGCCCCTGCGGATAACCAAGACCCAGGCGCACCGCGCCATCAATGTCAGCCACCGAGGCAATGCCCTGCTGGGCGATGTCGCAACCCAGATTGACGATGCAAGCCAGGGTGCGCTGCAGGATAAAACCGCAGCTGTCACCGATTACCACCACCGTGGCGCCATCGGCACTGAACAGGGCGTGGGCGACGTGTTGCATATCGACCCGGGTCACCGGAGTGGGCATCAGGCATCGCAGGTTATCCAGTTCCAGCAAGGTGTCGACCGCCACCGTGCGCGCCGGATCGGTGCCATGGCGCAGGGCCGACTCGGTGCAGTCATCACCCAGGGGCGCCAGCAGGCACAGGGCCTCGGCAGATGGCTGCGGACCATGCTCGATCCTGGCCCCCAGTTGCTCGAGCAACCTCAGCAGCCGGATTTTGCCGGTTTCATCATCACCTGCCACCCACACGGGCGGGATCTGCTTGCAGTCCGGTACCGGCTGGGCAAAGCGTGGCGCACCCGCCTTGCCCTGGTAACGATAAAAGCCCTGCCCGCTCTTGCGCCCCAGGTGCCCGCCCGCCAGCATCTGGTGCAACAGCGGATGGGGCCGGTAGCGCGGTTCCTGATAAAACTGGCGATATACCGATTCCATCACCGGCAGGCTGACATCCAGGCCAATCAGGTCGAGCAATTCGAACGGCCCCATCGCGAACCCGGCGCCGACCCTCAGCACCGCATCAATCAGGCCCGGCGGCGCCACCCCTTCACTGAGAATACGCAGCGCTTCGGTACCGAATGCCCGTCCGGCGTGGTTAACGATAAAGCCCGGCGAGTCCTTGCAGATCGCCGGACAGTGGCCGACATGGCGCACCAGCGCCTGTAACTGATCAATCACCTGCGGCGCGGTGGCGATACCGCCAATCACTTCGACGATGCGCATCAGGGGCACCGGATTAAAGAAGTGCAGCCCAGCCACCCGCTGCGGATGCGCGCAGACCGAAGCAATTGCCGTGATCGACAGAGACGAGGTGTTGCTTGCCAGCAGTGTCGCCGGATCGAGCAGCGCATCCAGTTGCCGGAACAGCTGCTGCTTGGCTTCCAGGTCCTCGACTATGGCCTCGATTACCACCTGGCAATCGTCCAGTTCCTGCAGGCTGTTGACCACCTGTACCCGATCCAGCGCCGCGCTGGCCGCCTGGGGGGTGATCCGGCCTTTTTGCCGGAGCATGGCGAAGGTCGACGCCAGTTGTTCCCGGGCGTTGGTGGCAGCACCCGGGCGCGTATCGAACAGCGATACCTTCAACCCGGCTTGAGCCATGACCTGAGCAATGCCCTGGCCCATGGCGCCCGTGCCGACCAGACCGATGGGTTGTTGTAATTGCATGCGCAGGACTCCGGTATTGGTAAGGAATCAGCCGCGCACAATGCCCGCGGCATAAAGTTTTTCGATCATCTGCGCGTCCAGCCCCATGCCCTGCAACACCTGGCGGGTGTCCTGCCCCAGGGCCGGAGGCGCGCTGCGATAGGTGGCCGGGGTACGCGAGAGCTTCACTGGCGAACCAATGCCGCGATAGTCACCGATCTCCACCAGCAGACCGCGATGCAAGGTGTGCGGGTGCGCAACCACGGTGTCGATGGTGGCAATGGAGCCGCAGGGCACACCGAGCTGGATCAGCTGCGGCGCCAGCGTCGCCCCGTCGTGCCGGGCCAGGAGCTTTTCCAGCGCCTGTTTCAAGGCCTCGCGGTGCACCGAACGGGCGCCGTTGTCGATAAAACGCGGGTCTTGTGGCAAGTCCCCGGCGCCCAGTTGTTCGCACAGTCTGGCAAACTGCCGATCGTTGCCCACGGCCAGAAAAATCGGCTCGCTGGCGGTGCGGTAACTGTCATAGGGCGCGATATTGGGGTGGGCATTGCCGGTACGCTGCGGAACCTTGCCGGCCGCCAGATAGTTCGGCACATGGGGGTGCAGCAATGACACACCGCAGTCGTAAAGGGTGATGTCCAGCGACTGGCCCAAACCGCTGCGATGACGTTCATTGAGCGCCAGCAGCACCCCCGCCAGCGCATTGAGCCCGGTGACCATGTCGACGATAGGCAGGCCAATGCGCAACGGGCCGCCATCGGCTTCGCCGTTGACACTCATCAGCCCGGCCATGGCCTGGATCACTGCGTCGTAACCTGGCAGGCCGCCCAGCGGGCCGTCGCCGCCAAAACCGGAGATCGCGCAGTGGATCAGCCCGGGAAAGCGCTGGCTCAGGACATCGGCGTAATCAATTCCCCAGCGCTTGAGGGTACCGGGTTTGAAGTTCTCGATCAGGACATCGGCGTCCTCCAGCAATTGCATCAGCAACCCGATGCCTTCGGGGCGGGACAAGTCCACTGCAATCCCCTGCTTGTTGCGATTGACCCCGCGGAAATAGGACGCGTCGTCACCCTCGAACGGCGGGCCCCAGCCGCGGGTTTCATCGCCGCTCAAGGGTTCCAGCTTGATTACCTCGGCGCCATGGTCGGCCAGCGCCTGAGAACAATAAGGGCCGCCCAGTACGCGGCTGAGGTCGATCACTTTGAGGCCGTCGAGGGCCCCTTTGGGAGTGCTCATAGATACGCTCTGATGAATATCGAATTCAATCTGATTTCCTGTAGAAACGAGCTTTTGCGCGGTATTTCCAAATGCTCGCGAGCAAGCTCGCTCCTACAGGGTTTTGGGTAACAGCTGCAGGGCGTCGGCTTGCGTCAGCGGGCTTTCATTGGCCAGACGCGCCAGCAGGCCGGCCTCGATTTCCGGCTCCGGGCTCAGCGGGTCCCGTGGCAACAGCTTGTGTTGCAGCAACAGGTGCGCCAGAGCCAGACGCCGGTAATCACCCGCCTGCCGGCTGCTTTCCCAGGCCATGAATATCGCCGTGGCAATGTGATAGAGCGCGCTGCCCGCCAACCGCACCTGCTCGTCCCGTTGCTCATGGGCCACCTCGGCCACTCTGGCAACGGTGCGTTGCAGCACGCCCTCGAACAGACGCTGGCTGGCCGCAGGCAACTGCGCTTCGGCCAGCAGGTTGGCGAGAAACAGCTGCAAGGGTTCCAGCGCCTGCTCGCGGGTCACGGCACGGGCGATATCCAGCGCCACGATATTGCTGGTGCCTTCCCAGATCGAACCCAGGTGGGCGTCGCGTACCAGTCGGGCATCGCTCCATTCTTCGATGTAACCCACACCGCCACGCACTTCCATGGCATCGCCGGTGACCCGGCGGGCGTCGCGGCAAGCGCGGAATTTGATCAGCGGCGTGAGGATGCGCACGCATTTGCGGGCGGCCTCGTCGCCGGCATCGGCCTTGGGCAGCAGCGTGGCAATTTGCATGAACATCGAACGAGCCTGTTCGGTGGGCAGCATCATTTTCAGCAACTGGCGCTGCATCAAGGGCATTTCGATCAGGTGCCGGCCAAAAGCCCGGCGGTTACGGGCAATGTACAGCGACTCGTTGATACCCCGGCGCATCAGCCCGGCCGCACGTACGCCGTTGGACAGACGCGACATGTTGATCATGTCGGCCATCTGCTGGAACCCGCGCCCGACCTCCCCGATCAGATACGCCGTGGCGCCCTCAAGGGTGATTTCGCCACTGGCCATGGAGCGGCTGCCAAGTTTGTCCTTGAGCCGTTGAATCCGGTAGGCATTGCGCGAGCCGTCCGGGCGCAGCTTGGGCAGCAGAAACAGGCTGACCCCTTTCATGCCCGATGGCGCATCGTCGGGACGGGCCAGCACCATGGCCAGGTCAGCATCGGGGTTGGAGCAAAACCACTTTTCCCCGAACAACTGCCACTCGCCATCGATCTGCCGGGCCCGGGTTTCAGTGCGCGACACATCGGAGCCTGCAGCCTGCTCGGTCATGAACATGGCGCCCTGGAACAGACTGTCGAAATCCTGGGACACCAGCGACGGCAAGTAACGCGCCTGCAGTTGCGGGGAGCCGAACTTGCGCAGGGTGCGGGTCAGGGAATCGGTCATGCTCACCGGGCAGCACAGGCCGAACTCGGCCTGTACAAACAGGTAGGTCAGCGCGTATTTCGACAGCGCCAGTGTGCCGTCCTCACGGTGGCTCATGGCAGCCAGGCCCAGTTCGGCGTAGGCCACCCGCTCCAGCGCGACGAAGTCCGGGTGTTTTTGGATGCTTTGCAGGTCTTCACCACGGCGGGTGCGGGGCAACAGTTTCGGCGGATTTTTGTCGGCCGACAGCGCCAGCAGATCCAGTTCGCCACCGGCTCTGGCGCCCAGTTTGCGCCAGGTCGGCAGCCAGTGGCCATAGACCGCGGCTGGCAGATACACCTTGAGCAGCGCGGCCAGCCCGGCATCGCAATCGAACAGGTTAAGCCCCCGGCTGTCGGGGATATTCAAGGGGTCGTAGGCGCGGTCTGGCTGGGTATCCATGGCAGTTCTCCTGATTCTTGTGGTCCAAGAGTAGGGTCGCCATCGATAAGTATCTAATACAAAGTTAATCAACTACGATAACCAAAAATTATCGTAAGCCGAGGCCAATCCCCATGGATCTCAAGCAACTGCGTTACTTTGTAGCTGTGGCCGAAGAGCTGCATTTTGGCCGAGCCGCCGCCCGCCTGTTTATCTCCCAGCCAGCCCTGAGCTTCGACATCAAAAAGCTCGAAAGCCAGCTCGACATTCAGTTGCTCAACCGCAACAACAAGTCAGTAAGTCTGACCAATGCCGGTCAGGTGCTGCTCGACGAAGCCCGCTACCTGCTGCTGCGGGCCGAACAGGCCAGGCACCTGACCCGGCGCTCGGCCCAGGGTTTTGTCGGGCGCCTGAGTGTCGGCTTCGTCAACTCGATCCTGCATCGCGGCCTGCCACAGGCGGTCAGGATTTTCGAGCAGCAGCACCCCGACACCGAAATCGTATTGATGGAAATGAACAGTGCCGAGCAGGTCCAGGCCTTGCAGCGCGGGCAGATCGATATCGGCTTCGTGCACCGCAGCAAATTCCCCGAAAGCATCTGCTGCGAGCCGGTGCTGCGCGAGCCGTTCCTGTGCTGCCTCCCCGACTCGCACCGGCTGGCGGGTCAGGAGCGAATCGATCTGCAGGACCTTGCGGACGAAGATTTCATTCTGTTCCCGCGCAACGTGTCTCCCCACTATCACGACCTGATCATTGCCCACTGCGTGGCCGCCGGTTTCAGTCCGCGAATCCGCCATGAAACCCGGCTCTGGCAAACCGTGGTGTCTATGGTGGCCTACAACCTGGGCGTGGCGCTGGTACCCCAGACCCTGGCTGCAACCTGGAAACAGGGGGTGCACTATTGCCAAATCAACGGCAGCGGCGCGCACTCCGAAATTCATGCCATTCGCCAGGCCACGTTGCCCTCGGCGGCGGCACAAAGCCTGCTGGAGCTGTTCAAGGCCCAGCAACAGAACTGCCGCTAAAGCCTTTCGACGATACGAAATCACGTATCAAACAATAAAATTTAATCATTATTTTTTTCAATTCTGCCTGTATAGGCTCCAGCCATCAGACCTCCTCGCCCGCCTGGAGGCTGATGTGCCGTGCAAGCCTCTCCAGGTGTTCGGGAGAGGACATAGACCAATAATAATGAGCAGGAAAAAACTATGAATGCCACCCAGGAAGTTGCCGCCCACAAAAGAGCCCGCAAGGCCGGAGTGGCCTCGTTCATCGGTACGACCATCGAGTGGTATGACTTTTATGCCTACGGCATTGCCGCTGCTCTGGTGTTCGGCAAAGTGTTCTTTCCCGCCGACCTGAACCCCGGCACCGCCACCATGCTGTCGTTTCTTACTTTGTGGGCCGGGTTTATCGCGCGCCCCATAGGCGGCATTATCTTCGGTCACCTGGGTGACAAGATCGGGCGCAAGACCACCCTGGTCATCACCCTGGTGATGATGGGCGTGGCCACCACCTGCATCGGCCTGTTGCCCACCTATCTGCAAATTGGTATCTGGGCCCCGATCGCACTGGTGGTGCTGCGGGTCATTCAGGGAATCGCGGTGGGTGGCGAATGGGGCGGTGCCATTCTGATAGCCAGCGAGAATGCGCCCAAGGGCAAGGGCATCCTGTATGCCGCTTTCGCCCAGCAGGGGTCCCCCGCCGGCAACCTGCTGGCGACCATCGTGTTCTTCGCCCTCAGCGCCCTGCCGGTCTCGGACTTCATGCTCTGGGGCTGGCGCATTCCGTTCCTGCTCTCCGCAGCACTGGTGATCGTCGGCATGGTGATTCGTCTCAAGCTCGAAGAGTCGGATGACATGAAGCGCCTGATGGAACAAAAGAAGACCGTCAAACTGCCCGTTGTGGCCGTGCTGCGCGACCACTGGCGGATTGTGCTGCTGTGTGCCGGCGTCCTGCCGATCATCCATGTCACTTACTTCAAGAGTACCTTTGCCCTGTCCTGGGCCACCAAGGAACTGGGCTACGCCCAAAGCACCTTTCTCAGCGTGATCATCATTTCTCTGGTGGTGCAGTTCCTGGTCCAGCCGTTCGGCGCGGTGCTGGTGTCAAAGATCGACATGCGCAAGGCCGTGGCCTTTATGGTGATCCCGGAGCTGTTGCTGATGCCGGCGATGTTCCTCGCGGTGGAAACCAAAATCTACTGGATCGCCGTGCTCGGCATGTGCCTGGCGACCATTCCCCATTCGATGTTTTACGGTGCAGTGGGCGGCATCCTGGCCCGGGCCTTCCCGACCAAGGTGCGCTACAGCGGACTGTCGGTCTCCTATCAACTGTGCTCATTGCTGGTGGGCGGTGCGACCCCGGTGCTGGCCCAGGGCATTCTCAACTCCACCGGCAGCATCATAGGCGTGGCGATTGCCTCGGCCTGCTACGCCCTGGTTTCGCTGGTGTGCATGCTGATGCTGCTCAAGCGTATTGGCCATACGGCCTCAGAACTGTCGACGGCCGAGCAGGCCGATGCCGATGAACTGGCACTTGATAGCGGCCCGGCACCCCGGTCGCAGCCGCGTACGGCGACAGACACCGGGGCAAAAAATGTCCTGACACCCATCGCAGCCACCCATACACCGGGGATTTGAATGAACGCCAACTATCTGCTTGCAGTGCTCGCCACGCTGACCGTCAACGCCAGCGCCGATCCGGCCAAAGTCGACGCCCAGGTGGTCTATACCAATGCCAATGTACTGACCGTGGACAAGGACAACAGTACGGCCCGGGCCGTTGCGGTGCGCGACGGGAAAATCCTCGCGGTGGGCGAGTCCGACGCCCTCGCCCGCTACATCGGGCCCGACACCCGGGTGGTGGATCTGCACGGCAAGACCATGATCCCCGGGATCTATGATGCCCACAGTCATTTTGCCAGTTCGAAAATCACCGGGACCTTTGTCGCCGACCTCAACAGCCCGCCCATCGGCGATGTGCGCAACATCGAAGATATCGTCGCGCGCCTCAAGGCCCAGCAGGCCAAGGTCGGCCCCGGGGACTGGATCAGCGGCGCCGGCTATGACGACACCCTGCTGGCCGAAAAGCGCCACCCGACCCGTGCCGATCTCGACCGGGTGTCCAGCACCCGGCCGATTTACATCACCCATGTCTCGGGGCATCTCACGGTCGCCAACAGTGCCGCTCTGGCCCTGGCCGGCATCACCGCCAGTACCCCCAACCCGCCGGGCGGGGTGATCCGCAAGGATGCCGACGGCCAGCCCAATGGCGTGCTGGAAGAGTCGGCCCTGGCCCTGGTGGGCAAACTGCGCCCGGCCCTGACCGAGCCCCTGCAACGGGAAGGCATCCGTCTTGCCGGCCAGTGGTATGCCGCCCACGGCGTGACCACCGCCAATCACGGCGCCGGCACCACCCCGGCACTGCTGAAAATGCTTGAAGATGCGGTGCAGGCCAAAGAATTGCCTATCCGGGTGATGACCTGGAGCAGCCTGGAAACCATGGACGCGGTGGACCAAGTTGCGCTGCCCAGCGGCATGATCAAGGTCGGCGGAGTCAAGGAGTTTTCGGACGGTTCAATTCAAGGCTATACAGGCTACCTGAGCGAGCATTACCACACCCCGTTCAATAACGACCTGACCTACCGCGGCTTCCCCCGTTTCAGCCGTGAGGAGCTGGCAGCCCGGGTGCTGGCCGTGCACAAATCCGGGCGCCAGATGATGATCCATGCCAATGGCGATGCGGCGATCGACGATGTGCTTTATGCCTATCGCAAGGCCCAGGAAACCTACCCGAGGGAGGATGCTCGGCAAGTGATCATCCACTCGCAGATGATGCGCGAAGATCAGCTCGACGAGGTCAAGCGACTCAATATAATTCCTTCGTTCTTCGTGCTGCACACCTACTACTGGGGCGACCGCCATCGCGATATATTCATCGGCAAGGACCGCGCGGAGCGCATCAGCCCCGCCCGTTCCGCCCAGGACAGAGGCCTGCGCTACACCATCCATACCGATACCCCCATCGTGCCGATGGAGCCGATGCGCCTGATCTGGTCGGCGGTGAACCGGGTGACCACCGGCGGCAAGGTGCTGGGTGCCGCGCAGCGTGTACCGGTGGCCGATGCCCTGCGCGCCACCACAATCAACGCGGCCCGGCAGAACTTCGAAGAGCAGGAGCGCGGCTCGATTGAGGTCGGCAAATACGCAGACCTGGTGGTCCTGTCGGACGACATTGCGACAGTCGACCCGATGAACATCAAGGACATCAAAGTGCTGGAAACCATCGTCGAGGGTAAATCCGTGTACCAGGCTCACGACTGATATTACTGGCCGCTCCCACCAAGCCCGGGCGTTGCACACAACCTGGACTACCTCGCGGTGGCATCACTGCATCGCTGGCAAGCCAGCTCCCACAAAGCCTGGGCGTTGCACACAACCTGGATTACCCCGCGGTGGCCTCACCGCCATCGCTGGCAAGCTAGCTCCCACAGGTACCGGGGAGCCGCATCACTCCACCCTTTGTGGGAGCCGGGCTTGCCCGCGATGGCAGCACCGCGGGCCGGCAGTCATGTCGATTTGTCTGCATCGCTGGCAAGCCAGCTCCCACAATGCCCGGGCGTTGCGCCCAACCTGGATTACCTCGCGATGGCCTAACCGCCATCGCTGGCAAGCCAGCTCCCACAGGTACCGGGCAGCCGCACCACTCCACCCTTTGTGGGAGCAGGGCTTGCCCGCGATGGCAGCACCGCGGTCCGGCAGTAATGTCGAATTGTCTGCATCGCTGGCAAGCCAGCTCCCACAATGCCCGGGCGTTGCACACAACCTGTAGCAGCGATCAAAAGCGCGGTTTGACTGCCTTCCACTCAGGCTTGTAACGCTGCATCTGCTTCACGTCATCGCGCTGGCGAATGCCGCAGCTGAGGAACTGGTCATGCAATCTGGCCAATTGCCCGTAGTCCAGTTCCAGCCCCAGACCCGGAGCCCGTGTGACTTTCACGCAACCGTCGACAATCGGCACTTTGCCACCCTTGATCACCTCTTCGTCCGGCTCCTGCCAGGGGTAATGGGTGTCGCAGGCATAGTCCAGGTTTGGCACCGAGGCCGCGACATGGGCCATGGCCATCAGGCTGATGCCCAAATGCGAGTTGGAGTGCATGGACACGCCCAGACCAAAGGTCTGGCACATTTTGGCCAGCACCTGGGTGTCACGCAGCCCGCCCCAGTAATGGTGGTCGGCCAGCACAATCTGTGTGCTGTTGAGGGCCACGCTGCGGCGGAACTCATCGAAGTCGGTGACCACCATGTTGGTTGCCAGTGGCAAGCCGGTGCGCCGGTGCAATTCGGCCATGCCCTCCAGACCCGGGGTCGGGTCTTCGTAATACTGCAGATCGTCACCCAGCAATTGCGCCATGCGAATGGCCGTTGGTAACGACCAGTTGCCATTCGGGTCAATGCGCAGCGGGTAGCCGGGAAAAGCTTTTTTCAGCGCCTTGATGCACGCCACTTCCTGCTCCGGGGGCAGTGTCCCGGCCTTGAGCTTGATGCTTTTGAAGCCGTAGTCCTCAATCATGCGCCGGGCCTGGGCGACGATTTGTGCTTCGTTCAGTGCCTCGCCCCAGGCGTCGGCCTTGTAGGGTGAATCAATATGCTCGGCGTATTTGAAGAACAGGTAGGCACTGAAGGGAATCTCATCGCGCACCGCGCCGCCGAGCAGGTCCACCAGCGGCACCTTCAGGTAATGCGCCTGCAGGTCAAGAAACGCCACTTCAAAGGCCGAATAGGCGTTGCTCACCGCTTTGCTGGCATGGGAGCCGGGGGCCAGTTCCGCCCCCGCCATGCTCCGCGGTTTATTGGCCGCCACTGTGGCCTGCACAATGGCCCGCAACTGATTGAGATTGAACGGATCGAGACCTATGAGTTGCTCCTGCAACTGCTGCTGGATGGCCAGTGCCGGAGCATCGCCGTAGCTCTCGCCCAGGCCAATGTAGCCATTGTCGCTCTCGATCTCGATGATCGAGCGCAGGGCAAAGGGTTCATGAATGCCGCTGGCATTGAGCAGCGGCGGGTCCCGGAAAGCGATGGGGGTGACAGTGACGCGTTGGATTTTCAAGAAGCGGCTCCTGCTGGATCAGTTTTCAAAGGGTTATGCCGGGACGGGGTAATGGCTGCGCAGGCCTCGGGCTGGATGGCAAGGAACTGATTGCGCGGGGTCATACGGACAAAAAAGATCACCGCTGCCGCCACCAGTGAGGTGGCCGCCAACCCGTACAGGCCGCCTTCGATAGAGCCGGTGCTCTGCTCCAGAAAACCGAACGCGGTGGGCGCCACAAACCCGCCCAGATTGCCGATGGAGTTGATCAGGGCAATTACCGCGGCAGCGATGCGCGCATCGAGGTAGCCCTGTGGAATCGGCCAGAACAAAGCCGAGGCGGCCTTGAAGCCAATGGCCGCAAAACAGATGGCAACGAAGGCGAATACCGGCCCGCCGATGGTGGACATGAACATGCCCAGCGCCGCGATTACCAGAGTCAGCGCCACCCAGGCCTGCTGGTGTTTCCATTTGCTGGCCAAAGCCGCGAAGCCGTACATCGCGACGATGGAAATCAGCCACGGAATCGAGTTGAACAGCCCGACTTGAAAGTCGCCGAAGCTGCCCATCTTTTTAATCATGCTCGGCAGCCAGAACGTCGCGCCATAGATGGTCAGGGCAATCGAGAAATAGATAAAACAGAACAGCGCGATCTGTTTGTCGGCCAGCAATTTGAACATCGACGGCCTGACCGTCTGCACGCTTTCCCGGGCCTGCTGCTCCAGTGCACTGGCCCCCAGCAATGCAGCCTTCTCTTCTTCGCTCAGCCATTTCGCCTGGCGTGGATGCGACTGCAGCCAGAACCAGACGAAGGCACAGAGCACGATCGAGGCAAAGCCTTCAATCAGGAACATCCATTGCCAGCCATGCAGGCTCATGCCGCTGACATTGAGCAACGCCCCGGACACCGGCCCCGAGATCACCGAAGCAATGGCCGAGCCGCTGAGAAAGATCGCCATGGCCTTGCCGCGTTCGGTCGACGGCAGCCATTGGGTGAAGTAGTAAATGATCCCGGGAAAGAACCCCGCTTCAGCGGCGCCGAGAATAAAGCGCAATACATAGAAACTGGTTTCGCCGCGCACAAAGGCCATCGCCATTGCCGCTGCGCCCCAGGTAAACATGATGCGTGTCAGCCAGGCGCGGGCGCCATAGCGTTGCAGCAGCAGGTTGGAGGGCACTTCGAATATCGCGTAACCAACAAAGAACAGCCCGGCCCCCAGGCCATAGGCGGCAGCGCCAATGCCCAGGTCGGTTTCCAGGTGGCTGCGGACAAAGCCGATATTGACCCGGTCGATGTAGTTGACGATGAACATAACCACAAACAGGGGCAAGACATGACGCTTGACCTTGGCCGCGGCGCGGGCAAGCACCGTGGGGTCTGGCAGACTCTGGAGGGTATTCAAGGGGGACTCCCGATCATTGTTTTTTTAGGGACAGGGCGATCATGGACGCGGACATTGTTCCCGGTCTAATCTAACTTGGCACTGGATTGATACCGGAATTAGATCAATGTTCGAACTGACCCAACTGCGTTGCTTCACCACGGTGGCCACCGAGCTCAACTTCCGGCGTGCCGCCGAGCGGCTGAATATGACCCAGCCGCCCCTCAGCCGACAGATTCAACTGTTGGAGCATCACCTGGGAGTCGAGCTGTTCACCCGTACCACCCGCAGCGTCGCCCTGACCGCTGCCGGGCGGGCATTTTTCATCGAAGCCCAGAACTTGCTGGAACGCGCCCAACAAGCCGCGATCACCGCGCGGCGCTTCGCTGAAGGCGACATTGGCACGGTCAACATCAGTTTCGTCGGTAGCGCAGTGTATGAATTTTTGCCCAAGGTCATCGCCGAGGCCCGGCTCAAGCAGCCCCAGGTCAAAATTGATCTGTCAGAGATGAACACCTATCAGCAACATGAAGCGTTACGCGCGTGGCGCATCGACCTTGGCATCGCCCGCGCGCCCCTGCTGGAGCCCGGCTACGCCACTGAATGCCTGGTACGCGAGCCGTTCGTGCTGGCGGTGCCCGGCAGCCACCCACTGGCCAGCGCTGCTAGCGTGAATGTCAAAGACCTCGATGCACAGCCCTTCCTGATGTACTCCCATGCCGCCTACCCGCCCTTCAACGAACTGCTGACCGGCACCCTGCGCTCTGCCCGCGTGACCCCGCAGTACGTGCAGTGGCTGGGCTCGTCACTGACCATTCTGGCGCTGGTCAATGCGGCGATGGGCCTGGCCCTGGTGCCGCGTTGCGCCTCCAGCGTGGCGTTCAAGAATGTGGTGTTTCGCGATATCGATCTGGGCGAAGGGGTGCAGAGCGAACTGCATCTGATCTGGCGCGAAAACAATGACAACCCGGCATTCGCGATGTTGCTGGAAGGGATACGGCGGGCAGCACGGGACGGCTGGGGCCTGTAGGCATTGAGGGACAAGACGCTACCGGCGATGCACCCTGACGGGCACCGCAAGCACCCATAAACTGATTGACAGGACAATGATAGCCACCTAACAATCCAGCAAAGAGGTACGACAACATACAACAATAAGAAAGCCTTCTGATGCTGCGAGCTACACCCCTGAAAACCTTGACTGGCGCCGTGCTTATGAGCCTGACCCAGCTGAGCTGGGCCAGTACCTATGTCTACGTGTCCAACGCCACCGATGGCACCCTGAGCAGTTATACGTTGACTGCACAGGGTCAACTGCAGCCCCTGGCCACCACCGAAGCCGGCCCGGGGGTGATGCCCCTGGCCCTGAGCCCCGATCACAGCAAGCTCTATGCGTCCATTCGCGGCAAACCCTATGCCATGGCCACCTTCGCCATCGATCCTGAAAACGGTGCACTCAAGCACCTGAAGAACTCGACCGTGGCCGACAGCCTGGCCTATATCTCGACCGACAAGAACGGCCATTACCTGTTTGGCGCCTCGTACGGCGAGGACCTGGTCAGCGTCAATATGATCAATGCCGACGGCATCGTGACCGATGACGTGCAGCAGGTGATCAAGACCGGGCCTAACGCCCATTCGATCATTGTCGATGGCACCAACCGTTTCGTGTACGCCGCCAATCTGGGCGCCGATCGCCTGCTGGAGTTCAAATTCGATGCCGCCAGCGGCAAACTCACGCCCCTGGGTCAGGTTCAGTTGCCTGAAGGCAGCGGTCCGCGTCATCCAGTGATTTCGGCAGACAACCGTTTCCTCTATTTGCTTAACGAAATGGCCGGCAGCGTCACCACCTTTGCCATCGACCCGAAAACCGGACGCCTGACCGAGCTCGGCGATGTCAGTGCAATACCGGCGGACTCCGGCCTGGTACGCGGTGTCGCCCGCCCGATGATCAAACCCGGCCAGCCGACCCCGCCGCCACTGGCGTCCAATCTGATCTGGGCCGCCGATATCAAGCTGACCCCGGACGCACGCCACCTCTACACCTCCGAGCGCACTGGCAGCACGGTCAGCGTGTTTGCCATCGACAGCAAGACGGGGCTGCCCGGCTTTGTGCAGAACATTAAAGTCGAGCAACAACCACGGGGCATTGCGCTAGATCCCTCGGGACAATGGTTGCTGGTGAGCGGGGAGAAAAGCCCGCAGGTCGGGGTGTACGCCATTGACCCTGAAGACGGCACCCTCTCGCGCCACGCCACTGCACCTTCGGGCAAGGGCGCGAACTGGGTGCAGGTGGTGAGCTACCCCTGATATTGCCCGGGCAGCGAGCCTTCAGATAAAGCTGCGGGGTTCACGCAACAAGGGTTCCAGTTCTCTTGCGGGTAACGGCCGGCAAAACAGGAACCCTTGCAGCTGGTCGCAACCGTTGTCGCTCAAAAACGCCAGTTGATCGCGGGTTTCCACGCCTTCGGCGATGACTTTCATATCAAGACTGCGGGCCAGTTCAATGATGGTGCGGGCAATCGCTGCATCCTGCGGGTTGCGGGTGATTTCGCGGATATAGGAGATGTCAATTTTCAGCTTGTCGATGGGAAAACGCACCAGCGAAGCCAGGCTCGAATAGCCCGTGCCAAAGTCATCGATGGAGATGTTGATCCCGATTTCCTTGAGTTTTAACAAGCTGGCGATGGTGCGCGGCGTATTCACCACCAGCGAGCTCTCGGTGAGCTCGACTTCCAGCCATTTGGCGTCAACCCGGTGCGCGCCGAGGGACTGCTGAATGTCATGGATCAGGTCGCCCTCGAGCAACTGCTGAGCCGATACGTTCACCGCCACCGGCACCACATCCAGACCGGCGCGCTGCCAGTTGGCAATTTGCCGGCACACCGTGTCGATGACCCACTGCCCGACCTCTGAGATCAGCCCCAGGCTCTCAAGCACGGGAACAAAAACCCCCGGCGAGATAGTCACCAGCCCCGGTCGGTACCAGCGCAACAGCGCCTCCACCCCGCAAATCTGACCGTCAGCCAGACCGATTTTGGGTTGGTAAACCAAATCCAGAGCCTGCTTGCGCACCGCGTCGCGCAATGCCGCTTGCATCTGCTGCTGCTCGATATCCAGCGCTGTGAAATGCTCGATCGCACGGGTGCGGTTGATCTCGGTACTGACCTTGTGGCTCAGACCGGACCCGGAGGAGTCTTGTTCAACATGCCGTTCCAGCACAGGGTCAACCCGAAAGTCGCCAAATGCCTTGAGCCTTAACTGGTTACGCACCCGCCCCCACAGTTCGGTATTGGACACCGGCTTGCTGAGGAAGTCCTCGGCCCCGGCCTCCAGGCCAGAGATGCGGGCACTTTGATCCCCGGGCTCGGAAAGCATGATGATCGGGATATTGGCGGTCAAACTGTTGCTCTTGAGCTGGCGGGCAACTTCATAACCATCCATGCCCGGCATTTTGATATCCAGCAGGATCAGATCCGGTATGTGTTGCTGTGCGACAGTCAGCGCTTCTGCGCCGCAGCTGGAGGTAAGCGTGTAGTAACCCTGATTGAGCAACAGGGTGTCGAGCAAGGTGCGCATCTGGACTTCATCGTCAACGATCAACAGTGTGGCGGGCACAGTGGACATGTAAAGCCCTCAAGGGAAGAGGCTGTTTCTACCTCGCGGACTGCCTTGTCCATCGTTGAGAATCGCCGGTTAGAGAATGAGTAAAGCACCCTTGAGGGCATTACTCCACGGGCTCATCTCAATGTTTTGATCCTCCCCTGGCGGCAGTCTCCAGCAGCTGCTGAAAGCTCGGGCACTCCACATGACTGGCCGCAGGGCAGACCGCTGCACGCCTCAGTTCATCCCGTGCGGCACTGAGCCGGACAATCACCTGCTCCAGCTCATCGGCCTTTGCCAACAGCTGCGCGCGATCAAGCGCCGGCCTGCCATCGGCGCTGACCATATGTGCGATGTCATCCAGTGAAAAAGTCAGTGACTGGGCGAGCGCGATCAATGACAGTTTTTCCAGCACATCCGCGCAAAACACCCGGCTCAAGCCCCGTCGTCCTATGGAGCGGATCAGCCCTTTCTCTTCGTAGTAGCGCAAAGTCGATGCCGCGACACCCGAACGCCTTACCACCTCTCCAATGACCAGCTCTTTCATGCTTGACCTCAAGTCGGCTTGAACTTGCACACTTGTCAATTCAAGCAATCAGAAGACATGACAGGCAAGGGATAATTGAAATGACCATGGTTGAAATCATTATTAACGCAGCCGCCCTGGGTATAGGCGCGACCCTGTTCATGGACCTTGTGGCCGCGATCAAAACCCGCGCCTTCAAGATCCCGTCCCTCGACTACCGGCTCGTCGGCCGCTGGCTGGGGCATATGCTGCAGGGGCAATTCCGTCACACCTCGATTGCAGCCGCCGCCCCAACCCGCAATGAACGCATTGCGGGCTGGGTTTTTCACTACCTGACCGGCATCATTTTCGCCGCAGCACTGGTGGCCGTTGCCGGCAGCGCCTGGCTCCAACACCCGAGCCTGCTGCCCGCCCTGATTACCGGCGTCATCAGCGTCGCTGCGCCCTGGCTGATCATGCAGCCCGCCTGGGGCATGGGCATTGCTGCTGCAAACACCCCCAAACCCTGGGTGGCGCGACAAAGAAGCCTGGTCACCCACCTGACCTTCGGCCTTGGGCTGTATATAACCGGCCTGGCCTTGGTCAAATACCTCTAAGACAGCAACCAACACCGATCACCTTTTGTGGGAGTCGGGCTTGCCCGTGATGGCTGCACGGCGGTCCGGCAGGTATGCCGAGTTGTCTGCATCGCTGGCGAGCCAGCTCCCACAGATCACCCTTTGTGAGAGCCGGGCTTGCCCGCGATGGCTGCACTGCGCTCCGACAGGTATGCCGAGTTGTCTGCATCGCTGGCAAGCCAGCTCCCACAGATCATCCTTATGTGAGAGCCGGGCTTGCCCGCGATGGCTGCGCCGCGGTCCGGCAGGTATGCCGAGTTGTCTGCATCGCTGGCAAGCCAGCTCCCACAGGTACCGGGGAACCACACCACTCCACCCTTTGTGGGAGCCGGGCTTGCCCGCGATGGCAGTGCCGCGATCCGGCAGGTATGTCGATTTGTCTGCATCGCTGGCGAGCCAGCTCCCACAGGTACCGGGGAACCACACCATTCCACCCTTTGTAGGAGTCGGGCTTGCCCGCGATGGCTGCACCGCGGTCCGGCAGGTATGCCGAGTTGTCTGCATCGCTGGCGAGCCAGCTCCCACAGATAGCGGGGAGCCGCACCTAGGACACCCGCCACAGCTGATCCAGTCGGGTGGTGTAGCCCTGACTCATCAACTCCCGGCGCATGCCCCAGGCTGGATTCACCGGCACGCTGGCAGCCCGTAGCGTCCCCCTGCCCCAACGCTGATTAATCGCATCCAGCACCGACATCACCCGGGTCGCCTCCGCCGGCTGATTAAGCGCAAACAAATCATCGGAGAACTCTCCCGGCTGGCGCAGGTCCAGCAACATCACTTCAGCCTTGCTGTACCTGAAACCCGGCTGAAACACGCTATCCACAGCATCAACCGCGGCCTTGGTCAGCAGCCGTACATCATCGGTCGGGTATGGCAATGTCACTACCACCCCCTTGGCATACTTGGCTTCGTCAGGGTTGAACATGCCCGTGCGAATACTTACCCGCACCTTGGTGCAATAGGAGTTCTGCGCGCGGAGCTTTTCTGAAGCCCGCATCATATAAGTGGCCACCGCCTCTTTAATTGGCGCCACGCTGGTCAGGCGCTTGCCAAACATGCGACTGCAGCAGATTTCCTGCCTGGGAGGATCAGGTTCGTCCAGCTCCAGGCACGGCGTGCCCGACAGCTCCCGGGCGGTTTTCTCGATTACCACACTGAACCTCTTGCGCAGCATCCACGGCTCAGCGCTGGCCAGGTCCATGGCCGTGCGAATCCCCATCCCCTGCAGATGAGCCGTCATCCGCCGCCCTACTCCCCACACCTCGCTCACCGCCGTATTACGCAATACCCAGTGCCGCTGATGCTCACCACACAGATTGACCACCCCGCCGGTTTGCTCCTGTAAGCGTTTGGCCGTGTGATTGGCCAGCTTGGCCAGGGTTTTGGTGTGCGCGATCCCGACCCCGACCGGGATCCCCGTGCACTGCAGGACACGGCTGCGCAACTGGCAACCCATGGCGCTGGCATCGGCAATACCGGTCAAATCGGCAAAACACTCATCGATGCTATAGACCTCCACCGCCGGCACCTGCGCCTCGATCAGGCTCATCACCCGCTCGCTCATGTCGCCATACAGCGCATAGTTCGACGAAAATGCCACGATACCCAGCTGCTCCAGCCGGTGCTTGATCTGAAAGTACGGCTCACCCATCTTGATGTGGGGTTTGGCGTCATAACTGCGGGCGATGACGCAGCCATCGTTATTGCTCAGCACCACAATCGGCACTTTCGCCAGATCCGGGCGAAACACCCGCTCGCAACTGGCATAAAAGCTGTTGCAATCGATCAGGGCGAACACCGGATCGCACTTAATGGCCATGGTTGCGCACGCTATAGGTGATCACGCCCCAGATCGAAAGGTCATCGCCTTCCATCACATAGCGATCCGGGTATCTGGGGTTCTCTGAACCCAGAATGACCCTCTTGCCCCGCAGGCACAGACGCTTGCAGACCGGATCATTATTGAGCAGCGCGACCACCACATGCCCGTGGGCAGGCTCGATGGAGCGGTCAACCACTGCCACATCCCCGGCAAAAATCCCGACGCCCTGCATGCTGTCGCCATCGATCGTCACCAGATAAACATGCGGAGCCCGCACGTTAAGCACTTCATCCAGCGAGATTTGCTTATCCATATGATCCGTCGCCGGTGACGGAAACCCGGCAGGAATCTTGAACGAGCACATCGGCAGGCGAATGCCACCTTCAGCAAGAGGACCCAAAACAGTGAAGCCCATGACACGCGCCCTTTAGTTGACTGTATGTATATACAGTTAACTGTGTAGAGCGAATCCGGTCAATTGTTCAGGCCGAGATTTCGACGGATGGATCATGGCCACACCCCGGGCATCAGCCTTCAAGCAACGTAGTGGCCCGACTGAGATCGATTGCTGGGGGACCAACACAACACGGTTCCATGTACCGCAGACAGCAGTTGCGGGCTGTCATTTCCCCAAACGCAAAAATACCCGCGCAGACGGTCTATCCTCAGTAAGGAGCAAGGCGCAGGGGCCGTCGCAAGTTTGTAACTTTCGAGGGTTATACGGGTAGTACAGCAAAAGGAATCCAAAAATGATCTGGATCACCGTTATTTGCACTGTCGTCACCGTCACCCTCCTTGGCGCCCTGATAAATGCCTGGCGGATCCACCTCAATAAGAACGTGGAACTTCACTGACAGACGGGCACCCGTGAAAACTGCGACCGCAGTCATGCCGGCAGCCGAACTGTCTTTCGCTACACAGCAAAGCCTCAGCGCAAACCTGTTTTTCTCAAAACGGGCAATGACACCCAATAAATTCAAGAAAAAAACAACTCGAATCCAGCCCCGGCAGTGGTTTTTGGATATTGCGCTGAACTCTTTATAATTTCTTGTGTCTCGAGAAATCACCCGCCGCTTTAATATGCGATTCACAATAATTTTAGGAGCTGTCCTGTATACAAAGGCGCTTCTTTATTGACGCTCATACTACGAAACGATTAATCTCCCTGCCCCCAGAACATGGAAGACTCTCGAATCCCGGCTTTACCGCGCGGGGTTCTGCATTTCCTGAAAATGAATTCCCCGGCGCATTCATTTGCGCGGCTCTGCATTGCGGTAAACATATTGAAGCCTCGATCCTCGCTCCAGATTCAAAAATCGGTGATCTTCGCCCTGGTGCTGCGCGAAGCCCGGGCACGTTTTGGCGTGCGCCGCATGGGCGCCGTATGGACTCTCATCGAGCCCATATGCCACCTGCTTATCTTCAGTATTTTATTCGCGGTCATTCGTGGACGTACCGTCGCTGACGTTGAGTACCCGGTATTTGTCCTGGTCGCGATGGCTCCCTTCCTGCTCTACCGCAACACCGCCTTGCGCCTGATGGACAGCCTGCGGGAAAACCGCTCGCTGTTTGGCTACAAGCAAATCAAGCCTCTGGACACCTATGTCGCCCGGGTACTGGTGGAAACCTGCATCAGTGCCACGGTGTACGCGATTCTGGTATTTGCTTTCGCGTGGTACGGCTTCGACATGTCGGTGGCCAACCCGCTGATGTGGGTGACGACACTGGCCGTGGGCCTGTTGTTTGCGTTTAGCCTGGGCATGGTACTGGCATTGATCACCCATGCCCTGCCCAGCCTGAAGGTGGTCATTCGCATGGCCTTTTTCCCGCTGTATTTCATTTCCGGCGTATTGGTACCTGCTGCTTACCTGCCACAAGCGATGATGCCGGTGTTGCTGCTAAACCCTTTCCTGCACATTGTCGAGCTGATCCGCGCTGAGGTCTTGCCGCACTACACCCCTGTGGATGGCGTGTCGGAAGGTTACGTGATCTGCATCACGATAGTGCTGCTGTTTATTGCCATGGGTAGCTATCGCGCACGCCGCTTGCACCTGGTTTCCACGAAGAACGGATGAGTACAGGCCAACGTGTTCGAACTTAGAAACGTTACCAAATCCTACTTGACTCCGAAGGGACGTCGGTATGTGTTCCGCAACCTCTCGTTGTCGATTCCGCCAGGCAAGAATATCGGCCTTATCGGACGCAACGGTGCAGGCAAATCGACCCTGATGCGCCTGCTTGGCGGTGCCGATATCCCTGACTCCGGGTCCGTTGCTACAGACAGGAGTATTTCCTGGCCGGTAGGCTTGACGGGCGGTTTTCAAGGCAGCATGACCGGCCGGGAAAACATCAAGTTTGTCTGCCGCGTCTACGGCGCAATGGGCGACGACATGCGCGACAAGATCCGCTACGTTCAGGAATTTGCCGAAATCGGCGACTGGATCGACGAGCCCATCAAGACCTATTCCTCCGGAATGCGCTCTCGAGTGGCCTTTGGCCTGAGCATGGCCTTCGATTTTGATTACTACCTGATCGACGAAGTGATGTCCGTCGGCGATGCACAGTTCAAACGTAAATGTGCCGACGTATTCCAGGAAAAATTACAGCAGTCAAAAGTCGTGCTGGTGACCCACAACATGAATGAAGTTCAAAAAATCTGCGACATCGTACTGCTGGTTCGCAATGGCGAGATCCAGGTTTACGAAGACGTAGCCGAAGGCATCAAAGCCTACAACGCCTGACTTCATACTCTCTTTTATAAAGCAGAACCGTTCGACTTCAAGGATGCATCACATATGAGCAGCAAGGGTAAACTCAGACGCTGGCGCCTGGCTATCGGCCTGGTGATTTTGCCAATGGTACTGGCGGCCATTTACTACGGCATATTCGCCGCCGATCGCTATGTCAGCAGTGCACAGGTCGTCGTTCGTCAGGACGGTGGCAACCAGGCCGCCGCCATGCCTGGCCTGGCTACCCTGCTGACCGGCACCAACCCCGCGTCCAGGGAAGAGACGCTCTACCTGCGCGAATACATCGGGTCAATGGACATGATGTTGTTGCTCGAAGAGCGCCTGCACTGGATCGAGCAATATGCCGCCCAGCGCAGCGACATGTTCTTCTGGCTCAACAAGGACGCCTCGCGCGAAGACCTGCTCAGCTACTACCAGCGCATGGTAACCGCCCACTACGACGAAACTACCGGCCTGTTGCGGGTTGAAGTGCAAGCCTTTACCCCCGAGCTTTCGGAGCAAATGCTGCGCACCATACTTTCCGCCAGCGAGAACTTCGTAAACGAAGTCAGCCACAGCATTGCCCGCGAACAAATGACCTTCGCCAAAAGTGAGCTGGAAACCGCAAGGCTTCAATACGCCGATCGCAAAGCCGAACTGATCGACTTCCAGAACACCAACAAAGTGCTCGATGGCGCAAACACTGCACAAAGCCGTGCCACCATCATTTCCGACCTCGAAGCCCAGCACACCAAAGAACAGGCCGTGTTGACCGAGATGCAGTTCAAGCTTCGCGCCGATTCGCCGCAAGTGAAACAGCAGAAGCAAAGGGTTAGCGCCATCGCCCAGCAACTGGCCAAGGAAAAACGCCTGCTGGTGTCGTCAACGGACGGCTCCCAGCTGAACGTAGTCGCCTCAGCCTTCCAGCAACTGACACTGGATGCAGGCATCGCCGAAGCCAGCTACAAAACCGCAGTAGCTGCGCTCGACAATGCACGGATTGAAGCCAGCAAAAAGATCCGCACCCTGGTGACGGTCGTAAGCCCGAACACCCCGCAACAGGCACTGTACCCAGAGCGTCTGTATAACCTGGCAACTATCTTGCTCGGCCTACTGATGCTGTACGGCATTACTCGCTTCATCCTGGCTTCGATCGAGGATCACCGTGATTAAATCCCTTACTCTCTCCCACTCGTTCCACCTGAAACTGGCAACAGTGGCCCTGGCGATCCTCGGCCTCTCGGGCTGCAGTGGCGTGATATCCGGCGCTGGCCCTTACAAGGGTGCCATCGAGTCCGAGAACACGACCTACAATCTGGTGGAGATCAACGCCAACACCATCGCACCTTATATGCGTGGTGCCGTGCGCCCGATGCAAGCCAACATCGCAAAACCGCTCGCCCCCTCGGCGCGACTGATGCCCGGTGATGTCCTGAGCATCCTGATCACCGACAACGCACCGGAGGGCTCGGCGCTATTTGCCCCGCTGTCCACTGGCGGCACTCAGCTTAAAACACGCATCAACGACCAGGGCACGATTTCACTGCCCTATGTAGGCCAGCCTTTTGTGGCAGGCCTGACCCTCACCCAAGTTGAGGCATTGATCGTCAAGCAGCTCAAAGGCATGACCACCGACGTGCAAACCCACGTCGAACTGGTTGGCGACCTGTCAGGCTCGGTACTGGTTGCGGGCGCAGTCAAGTCCCCGGGGCGCTTCAGCACCCTGCAAGGGCCTTTGACCTTGCTCGATGCCGTCAACCAGGCGGGCGGACCGGTAATGGAACCGCATCTGGTCAACGTTACCGTGCGTACCGGTAGCCAGGTTCAACAGTTCAATTACGAAGACATTCTGGCCGGCAACAACATGGTGCTGCGCCCGAACTCGGAAGTCATACTCGAACGCGCCCGTCAGCGCTTCGTGGCCATGGGCGCCGTGGCTGAGCCAGGACTGAAAGATCTGCCAGCGCAAAATACCAGCTTGCTGGATGCCCTGAGCAGTGTCGGCGGATTGAAAGAAGGCAGCGCCAACCCTGAAGGCGTATTTATATTCCGCATGGGCGAAGGCAAACAGGCCAAACCTACCGTTCTGCGCCTCGACATGCGCGACCCGGCAGCGATCTTCTATGCTCGTCAGGTCGTGATCAAGCCGGATGACACCATCTATGTCACCAACTCGGCAGTGCATGAATGGCAAAAAATCATCAGCCCTGTTGTGCAGACGATGATGCTAGGCCGAGTAACAGGTATTCAGTAAACGGAAAAATACTGCCGTTAAACAAAAACGCCAAGACCCTAGGTCTTGGCGTTTTTGTTTGGAGAAATCCATTACAGCCCTGAAAAGGTATGGCGATGCCGTAACAATCAGGCCGCCAGCTTGGCCAGACGAGGTTCTATTTTCTCTGCATCCCCGCCATGCTCAAGAGCTTCGAGCAAGTACTGCCTTGCCATCTGAAGATTCCCCTCTCTCGCATATATATCCGACAGCATCATCAACACAGTGTGAGCCGTTGGATTACGTTTCAGATAGGCCATAAAGTGCACTTTCGCATACCCATGGCGCTTATTAAGCATCAATGCCCGGCCGAGACGATAACGCGCCCCCTGTAATGCGGTGCCGAGCCGACAGACATAAGCAATGGCGCCAGAGCCTCTTCTATCCGCTTGACCTCCAACAAACTTGTGCCCAGCAGATAGTTTGAGTATTCATGCCTTGGATCAAGCTTGAGCGCAACGGCTGCTTCGAGCTCAACTTTTAGCCAGTCCTTTTCCTGGAAGGCCAGAAACGTTTTATAGAGCGCCCTGACCAGAGGCCCGTTACTCACCGAGGCACCGGCCTCGATAATTTCCGGCAGCGGCTGATCGTCGGCCCACAGGGCAATAAACTCAGACAAACCATAATGATCTTTAATAAAAGGCGCACCACCATGACCAACACCCGTCAAGGTAATGGTCTTAACTTGCTTCATGTCCTGAATATGCGCAGCTGAAAGCAAATCAAGAGAGTCACACTCGCCTGCAATTTGCAAAATTTCAACTTTCGAGGCCTCAATCAGCGGACGCAGATCGGGAAATGCAAGGGGAACATTTTTAGGCATTCGCTTCAGACTGCGACTGCCCTTAATCTTCAGCTTGGTATCGTAACCAAAGGCCAGCACTTTTGCATCCAGGGCAGCGCCATATAAAACCGCACCATAACCACCCATGCTGACGCCCACAAAAAACACCTCGTCAACTTGTAAGTATTGAACAAGGGACTTTAGCTTTTCTACGGTGCCTTCATGGCTGTCACCAAAACCGGGGATCCCTTGTTGGTACCATTCGTTCCGACCGTTATTAAAGAACAACAAGTGAGACGACTGGGCATTCGCAACGTGCCAAAAATCAAATTTCCCGTCGGTTTTATCTGTACCCGCCAAAAAAACCATGAGACGCCTGGAGCCTGCACGCTCAACGATCTTGAAATGCTTACCTTCCATCTCCGAAAACGTGTCCATACCAACAAACCTATTATTTAATAAAAGTCGAGACCTGGAATGCATCTCACATACGCACAAGCAGTTCACAGGCGTGTGAGCACCTGCCCTCACTCGACAAAGGAGACCTCCCCCCGAGAAGGTCTACCTTTTTACATCAAAACGGCAGGTTTCTCTACCGTCGTCACTTACCTTCAGGGGAACACTCAACGGTGTCATTACCTTCGACTGTGTTGCCTTGCGTGTTCTGGCCATCCGGTTTTTTTGTATATTTATAAGGTTCGAGCACAGGCTCTCGACTGGCGCCGCCAATACGATTCCTCATGATTTTATTGTTGTCACCCTCAACGCGAACAGCCGTCTTGGTATGACAAAACACATTATCCTCAACAACATTATTATTGGCGTAATCCTTGTAGTACTTTCCACTCGGATCCACAGCTGGATCACCGCATCCCCACTTGCTCAAGTCCTTACCTTGACGCGAGGCAATCCAGACACCGACACGCTCATTGGTAAAGGTATTATTCCGGACGGTATTAAAATCACTTGACTGCCAACGAAGTGCAGACTTTCCGGACAGAAAGTTTTCCCCGCAGTTTTTGTACATAAGTACCCCGCCGCGCGTATTCCCTATGAACCGGTTCCCCTCAATCGTATTATGCGCCGAGGAGTCAACGGACAAGCCTTCACGCTTCCCCGCCTTACCATTGCCCTGAATGGTGTTGTTGACAATATTCAGGCGCTGCGTCCCCTGCTCCAGATAGACACCGACGTTACCTGAGTCTTGAATAGTGGAGTTTTTTAGCGTGGAGTCCGTCGTATAGCTGTCAAAATACACACCACCACGACCGCTGTTTAACACAGTGACATTGTCGATCACAATATGACTGGGCGCCACGTCATAGTTCGCATTCCGGTCGGCAGAAAGGTCTTTGATACGAAAGCCGGAAGTAATACTGATGCCACGATTTTTGAAATTCTGAATACGGCAGTTTTCAACCGTTACATTCTCGATCTTCTTTTTACCCCCACCAATAACAATACCAATAGGGATATTATTCCCACCGTCCAGCGTAGCGCCCTTGCAGTTCAGATGCGTATTACTCGCAGGTAGACGCAAAGACTGGGTATAGGTACAAGAACCGTCCAGCTCGACCTGACCGCTCAACGCATTCTGCGCCGGCAGCCGGCAGGCCCCGCCTTCCCCGGCAAAGACTACAACCGGGCAAGTGACCAATAACGAAAAAAAACAGTTCAGACTTCGTTTCAATCCAGAACTTTTTTTCATTTTCATTGTCTCCGCTCAATGCCGCATAAGGAATTATTAGAATACACTCTGAAAAGCAGAGGCGTACCCCTTAAGGAAGGTCTGAAGTAAGCAGCCGTTTTTAACGGTCTAGCTGTCTGAGGTTCAAAAAACACCGACTTAATCGAAAAACAGACCTTTCCTCCTGTCAGTTCACTATTTTTTGCGGAAGAGCACCT
>NZ_SCFG01000030.1:0-42848 GCF_022496645.1 Pseudomonas sp. TMW22089 | reverse complement strand
GCGGCGTCGGCGTTCCTGGCCGAGCAGCTCGCCACCCTTATCGTTGCTGTTAGTCATAAACATACCCGTTTGCCTATCCCTTATCTTAAGGGGGGAACGGTGTCCTGTCTTTCATGGGGCTCGTTCAGTCAGCACCCAAAATCTTCCCTCCTTACGCGCAAAGCGAATGTCGGACGTCCGTATGAGATGTCCATCTGCGAACCGCCCATAGCTTCTGTACCAGGCGATAGAAGGTCATGAGATCAAGCATCGAGGCCTCATCCACGACGATGATTGGCGCCGCCCCCATTTCCTTATCCGTCACCTTCCTCAAAAAGCCAGCAATTGTAGTTGCATCGCCACTGGTGGCTTCAATCATCCGTGCCGTCGCTCGACCTGACAGAGCCATCTGATACCGAGGACGACCCGTTGTGTCGAGTGCTTTGTACAGTGCCTTCAGGACGGTGGTTGTAGTGGTCTAATGAAACCGGACACTCATTTAGGCGAGAATGCTCGCCAGAACGAGGTGTCAGATGACCAAACAACGCCGTACCTTTTCCCCTGAATTCAAACGCGAGGCTGCCGACCTCGTTCTCAAGCAGGATTACAGCTTCATTGAGGCCAGCCGCTCGCTTGGTGTCGGCGAGTCGGCTTTGCGCCGATGGGTCGACCAGGTGCAGCAAGAACGCATGGGCGTCACCCCGCAGAGCAAAGCGCTGACCCCGGAGCAGCAGAAAATCCAAGAGCTGGAAGCCCGAATTACTCGCCTTGAGCGGGAAAAATCGATCTTAAAAAAGGCCACCGCGCTCTTGATGTCGGAAGATCTCGAGCGTTCGCGCTGATTGACCAGTTGAGCATCCACGAGCCGGTTGATTGGCTGTGCAAGGTGTTTGAAGTGACCCGCTCGTGCTACTACGCTCGGCGTCTCAGGCGCCGCACACCGGATGTAGAACGCCTTCGATTGCGCAGTCGGGTGAGCGAGTTGTTCACCCAAGGCCGCAGTGCTCCCGGTAGCCGTAGCATCATGGCCATGATGCAGGACGACGGCGAGCAGATCGGGCGATTCAAGGTACGCAGCCTGATGCGCGAGCTGGAGTTTGTCAGCAAACAACCGGGATCGCATGCTTACAAAAAGGCGACGGTCGAGCGGCCCGACATCCCTAATATTTTGAACCGAGAGTTTGATGTGCTCGCTCCTGACCACGTCTGGTGTGGCGATATCACTTACATCTGGGCTCAAGGGAAATGGCAGTATCTGGCGGTTGTGCTAGATCTTTTTGCCCGCCGTGTTGTGGGTTGGGCGTTGTCGGGAAAGCCGGATGCCGACTTGGTCATCAAGGCCTTGGACATGGCTTACGAGCAGCGAGGGAAGCCTCAGGTTTTGCTGTTCCACTCCGACCAGGGCTCGCAATATGGAAGCCGGAGTTTTCGCCAGCGCCTTTGGCGATATCGCATGCGTCAGAGCATGAGCCGGCGAGGAAATTGTTGGGATAATGCGCCGATGGAGCGGGTGTTCAGGAGCCTGAAAACTGAGTGGATACCGACCATGGGCTACGCGACAGTCCAACAAGCTCAGCGGGATATCAGCTATTTTTTGATGCACCGGTACAACTGGATTCGACCGCACCAATTTAATGGTGGGCTGCCACCGGCTCAGGCCGAGAAAAAACTTAACGTCGTGTCCGGGATTAGTTGACCACTACATCCTGACGAGAACAACACTTCAAGATTTATGCCTTGATCCGTCTGCCAGGCATACAGCACTTTGAGTGCCGTCAACGATGCCTGCACGGTCGATACCGAGGCACCGACGGCACGGACCTGGGTGGTGATAAACAGAGAGGGGTAGTACAGGGGAATGCCGGTCTGCGCATTGACCAACAGCTTGTGCCGCTCGCCTTGTCGAAACTGAAGGTGTCTAGTCGCTAATGTCATCAGGATCGCTCCTTGAAAACTTTACATTTCTCAAGGTAGTGCACAATCTTGAAAACCAGCAAATCAAGGATAAAAACTTTACGGCGAAAACCATAAAAAAAGCCCCTAAGGAGGGGCTTTTCAGCAGATTTTTTACATTAATGTCTCAGGTAATTCTCAGAACGGGATATCGTCATCAAAGCTGTCGAAGTCCGGTGCAGGTTGAGGTGCCTGCTGCTGCGGCGCTGGGCGCGACTGCTGCTGTTGAGGCTGTTGCTGCTGCGGCGCAGGGCGTTGAGCCTGCTGACGCGGTGCAGACTGCTGTGGCTGGTAGTTGTTACCACCGCCCTGGTTTTGTTGGTCGCCCTGCGGACGGCCGCCCAGCAGTTGCATGGTGCCTTGCATGTCGACCACGATTTCGGTGGTGTAACGCTTGATACCGTCTTTTTCCCACTCACGGGTTTGCAGCTTGCCTTCGATGTACACCTGCGAACCCTTGCGCAGGTATTCGCCAGCGATCTCGGCAACCTTGCCGAACATCGATACACGGTGCCATTCAGTCTTTTCGACTTTCTGGCCGGTTTGCTTGTCGGTCCACTGTTCGCTGGTTGCCAGACTCAGGTTGGTCACGGCATTACCGTTAGGCAAGTAGCGAACTTCGGGATCCTGGCCGCACGTGCCGACCAATATAACTTTGTTAACCCCACGGGCCATAACGTTCTCCTAGGCTTCGCACGTCGGCGCTGGGTTAACCAACTGCTCGAGTGTCGCGCGATCCAATAGTTCGGTGTCCAATTTGATATAAATGGCAGCCTCTTGTGCTACCACCACTGCATCTGTAACGCCTGTAACAGCCTTTAAACGCTCGGCCAGACCTGCTTCGCGAAGCGCTTCAGGCGATAGCGGCAAGCGCAAGCTTGTCACATAAGGCGGTTCACGCATGGTAACAGCAAAGACCAGCCAGAGTGCAGCCAGACCTGCGCATCCAAGGAACACAACCGACAAACCGCCATGCTGAAATAACCAGCCGCCGAGTATGCCGCCCAGTGCCGAACCGAGGAACTGGCTGGTGGAATAAACCCCCATCGCCGTACCCTTGCCACCCGCCGGAGATACCTTGCTGATCAACGAAGGCAATGAAGCTTCGAGCAGGTTGAACGCGGTGAAAAACACCACGGTACCTATCACCAACGCCCGCAAGCTGTCGCCGAACTTCCAGAAGAATAGCTCAGTGAGCATCAACGTCACGACGGCGCCGAGTAAAACTCGTTTCATTTTGCGTTTCTTTTCGCCGTAGATGATGAACGGAATCATGGCGAAGAAAGAAATCAGCAAGGCAGTCAGGTACACCCACCAATGTTGCTCTTTGGGCAGGCCGGCTTTTTCGACCAGCGCCAGCGGCAATGCGATGAAACTCGACATCAGCATGGCGTGCAGTACGAAAATTCCCAGGTCCAGACGCAGCAGGTCAGGGTGCCGCAAGGTCGGCAGCAATGCCTGCCTGGCAACCCCCGACTCGCGATGCTGCAAGGTACCGGTTGAGCGCGGCACCATGAACATGACGATGACGATCCCGACCAGCGCCATGCCGCCGGTGGCCAGGAACAGGCCCGACAACCCGAAGGCCCGGGTTAACAACGGGCCTACGACCATCGCCACCGCAAACGACAAGCCAATGGTCATGCCGATCATGGCCATGGCTTTGGTGCGGTGCTGTTCGCGAGTGAGGTCTGAAAGCAACGCCATTACGGCGGCAGAGATTGCGCCTGCACCCTGCAGGATCCGACCGGCAATGACGCCCCAGATCGAGTCCGAGTTGGCTGCCAGCACACTACCGAGGGCGAAGACGATCAACCCAAGGTAAATAACCGGACGCCGACCAATACGGTCAGAAATAACCCCGAAAGGAATCTGAAAAATTGCCTGAGTCAGGCCGTATGCGCCTATGGCCAGGCCGATCAGGGCTGGCGTCGCACCGGCGAGGTCCATCCCATAGGTCGCCAGAACCGGCAACACCATAAACATGCCAAGCATACGGAAGGCGAACACAAGGGCCAGACCGCTTGCTGCCCGGGTCTCGCTACCACTCATGCGGTCGCTGTGGGGATCGTGCATGGAATAACCTCATGTGAACCGGCGGCGATTCTACCAGTCCCATCGAGTAACAGCACACACACGAGAGAGGCGCGACGCTTTGTCACGTAAAAGTTATAAAGGCTCATTAATACCAACATGCCATTAAGAGCCTGCACAGCTTTCGTACAGATCCGTATACTCATTCGTTTACGTTATGCCCGCCAAGCGAGGCCGCAGTGGACAAGATCCTGATACGTGGGGCACGAACCCACAACCTGAAGAACATCGACCTGACCCTGCCCAGGGACAAGCTGATCGTCATCACCGGACTGTCTGGCTCCGGCAAATCATCCCTGGCGTTTGATACGCTGTACGCTGAAGGCCAACGCCGTTATGTCGAGTCGCTGTCGGCCTATGCCCGGCAGTTCTTGTCGATGATGGAAAAGCCTGACGTCGATACCATCGAAGGTCTGTCACCGGCGATATCCATCGAGCAGAAATCAACATCGCATAACCCGCGCTCCACTGTCGGCACCATCACCGAAATTTATGATTACCTGCGCCTGCTATATGCCCGCGTAGGCATCCCCCGCTGCCCCGATCACGACATCCCGCTTGAAGCCCAAACCGTCAGCCAAATGGTCGACCTGGTACTGGCGCAGCCGGAAGGCAGCAAGCTGATGCTCCTGGCCCCCGTGATTCGCGAGCGCAAAGGTGAACACCTTTCGGTTTTTGAAGAGCTGCGCGCTCAAGGTTTCGTGCGGGCCCGGGTCAATGGCAGACTCTGCGAACTGGACGAGCTGCCCAAGCTCGACAAGCAGAAGAAGCACACTATTGATGTAGTGGTTGACCGCTTCAAGGTTCGCCCTGACCTGCAACAGCGCCTGGCCGAGTCATTCGAGACCGCGCTGAAGCTGGCCGACGGCATTGCTCTGGTTGCACCTATGGACGACGAGCCGGGCGAAGAGATGATCTTCTCCGCGCGCTTCGCCTGCCCGATCTGCGGCCATGCCATCAGCGAACTTGAGCCCAAACTGTTTTCCTTCAACAACCCTGCCGGGGCGTGTCCGACCTGTGACGGTTTGGGGGTCAAGCAGTTTTTCGATATCAAACGCCTGGTCAATGGCGAGCTGACGCTGGCCGAAGGCGCCATACGCGGCTGGGACCGGCGTAACGTTTATTACTTCCAGATGCTCGGGGCGCTGGCCAAGCATTACGACTTCAGTCTGGAAGTGCCCTTCGGTGAACTGCCGGCCGACAAGCAAAAAGTCATTTTGTATGGCAGCGGCACCCATAACGTTGATTTCCGCTATCTGAATGATCGGGGCGATATCGTCAAGCGCTCGCACCCGTTTGAAGGCATCGTGCCCAACCTGGAGCGCCGCTATCGCGAAACCGAATCGGCCACTGTGCGCGAAGAGCTGGCCAAGTTCCTGAGCACTCAGTCTTGCCCGGATTGCCGCGGTACCCGCCTGCGTCGCGAAGCCCGTCACGTCTGGGTCGGCGAGAAAACCCTGCCGGCCGTGACCAATATGCCGATCGGGGATGCAACCGAGTATTTCAGCACCCTGAGCCTGACCGGGCGCCGCGGGGAAATCGCCGACAAGATCCTCAAGGAAATTCGCGAACGCCTGCAGTTTTTGGTGAACGTGGGCCTGGACTATCTGTCGCTGGATCGCAGTGCTGACACCCTGTCTGGCGGTGAGGCGCAACGTATCCGTCTGGCCAGCCAGATCGGCGCAGGTCTGGTCGGGGTGCTGTACATCCTCGACGAACCCTCCATCGGTCTGCATCAGCGCGATAACGATCGCCTGCTCGGCACCCTCAAGCATCTGCGCGACATCGGCAACACAGTGATTGTGGTGGAGCATGACGAGGATGCGATTCGTCTGGCGGACTATGTGGTTGATATCGGCCCGGGCGCCGGGGTGCATGGCGGACACATCGTTGCCCAAGGCACGCCTGCCGAGGTGATGGCGCATCCGGATTCGCTGACCGGCAAGTACCTGTCGGGCCGTGTGAAAATTCCCGTGCCGGCCAAGCGTACGCCGCGTAACAAGAAGATGACGCTGTCGCTCAAGGGCGCCCGCGGCAACAACTTGCGCAACGTGGATCTGGAAATCCCTCTGGGGCTGCTGACCTGTGTGACCGGGGTTTCGGGTTCGGGCAAGTCGACGCTGATCAACAACACGCTCTACCCGCTCAGTGCTACCGCCCTGAATGGCGCGACCACCCTGGAGGCCGCGGCGCACGACAGCATCAAAGGCCTTGAGCATCTGGACAAGGTGGTCGATATCGACCAGAGCCCGATCGGTCGTACCCCTCGTTCCAACCCGGCAACGTACACCGGGCTGTTCACGCCTATCCGCGAGTTGTTTTCCGGCGTACCGGAATCCCGCTCCCGGGGCTACGGGCCAGGGCGTTTCTCCTTCAACGTGAAGGGCGGACGCTGCGAGGCATGTCAGGGCGATGGCCTGATCAAGGTGGAAATGCACTTTCTGCCCGACATCTATGTTCCTTGTGACGTGTGCAAGAGCAAGCGCTACAACCGTGAAACCCTTGAAATCAAATACAAGGGCAAGAGCATTCACGAAGTGCTGGAGATGACGATCGAAGAAGCCCGTGTGTTCTTCGACGCGGTGCCTGCGCTGGCGCGCAAGCTGCAGACACTGATGGATGTAGGTCTGTCGTACATCAAGCTGGGGCAGTCCGCCACGACGCTGTCAGGCGGCGAGGCGCAACGGGTCAAACTGTCCCGCGAGCTGTCCAAGCGCGATACCGGCAAGACCCTGTATATCCTCGATGAACCTACAACAGGCCTGCACTTTGCTGACATCCAGCAATTGCTGGATGTGCTGCATCGACTACGAGACCACGGCAATACGGTGGTGGTGATCGAACACAACCTGGACGTCATCAAGACTGCTGACTGGCTGGTGGATCTTGGGCCAGAAGGCGGCTCCAAAGGTGGGCAGATCATAGCGGTCGGCACACCGGAAGACGTGGCTGAGATGGCGCAATCCCATACAGGCTTCTATTTGAAGCCGCTGCTGATCCGCGACAGGGATTAAATCCCGGGCATGAAAAAGCCCCTGCCATTGTGAAGTGGCAGGGGCTTTTTCATGGGTCAGACTTCTGCTCGCAATCTTTTAACGGCTCGCGGGCAAGTGCGCGCCTACAGATCGAGGTCGGTCAAAACTGCGATTGCAGGTAGTTCTGCAGGCCGATGGCCTTGATCAGGCCCAACTGCTTTTCCAGCCAGTAGGTGTGATCTTCTTCAGTGTCTGCCAGCTGAATGCGCAACATGTCGCGACTCACATAGTCCTTGTGCTGCTCGCACAGAGCGATGCCCTTACAGAGCGCTGCACGAACCTTGTACTCAAGACGCAAGTCGGCAGCAAACATCTCAGGCACTGTGGTACCGACATCCAGATCATCCGGGCGCATGCGCGGAGTGCCTTCGAGCATCAGAATCCGGCGCATCAACGCATCAGCGTGTTGTGCCTCTTCTTCCATTTCGTGGTTGATACGTTCGTACAGCTTGGCAAAGCCCCAGTCCTCGTACATACGGGAATGGACAAAGTATTGGTCACGTGCAGCCAGCTCGCCGGTGAGCAACGTGTTGAGATAATCGATTACGTCCGGGTGCCCTTGCATCGCCGCACATCTCCCTGCTTGAAAGACTGTAGTTTGAACCAAGCTGACCGGGAGGTCACGACTCAATCGCTATAAAATCCTGCATTTGTAGAGAAAACAGAGCTAAATAACGCAAAAACCGCCCAATTGAGGGCGGTTCTGCTTCTCACTTAGACTTACTTAGCCTTTACACCCAGTGCTTTGGCAACACCGTCACCGTAAGCCTGATCGGCGTTGTAGAAATGCTGCAGCTGACGCTGCACAACATCTGGCGTAACCCCGTCCATGGCGCCTGCAATATTGTTTATCAGCAGGGTTTTCTGCTGGTCATTCATCAGACGGAACAGCGCACCGGCATGGCTGTAGTAATCGCTGTCAACCCGATGATCGTAACGATCGGCCGCGCCACTCAGGGCCAAAGGCGGCTCTGCATACTGCGGCGCCTGCTTGGGTGCATCGGCATAGCTGTTGGGTTCATAGTTGGGTGCAGCGCCACCGTTGTTGCCAAAAGCCATCGAGCCATCGCGCTGGTAGTTATGCACAGGCACCCGCGCAGCGTTGATCGGCAAGTGCTGGTGGTTGGTGCCTATACGGTAACGATGGGCATCCGCGTAAGCGAACACACGGCCTTGCAGCATGCGATCTGGCGACAGACCGACACCCGGAACCATGTTGCTTGGACCAAATGCAGCCTGCTCCACCTCGGCAAAGTAGTTAAGCGGATTGCGATTCAACTCCAGCTCGCCAATTTCAATCAGCGGGAACTCTTTCTGCGACCAGGTTTTGGTCACGTCAAACGGGTTTTCGTAGTGGGCCGCAGCCTGGGCTTCAGTCATGACTTGCATGCATACGCGCCATTTCGGGAAGTCGCCCCGCTCGATTGCATCAAACAGATCACGCTGCGCGTAGTCCGGATCACTGCCTGCAAGACGCTCGGCTTCCGCTGGCGGCAGGTTCTTGATGCCTTGCATGGTTTTATAGTGCCATTTGACCCAGTGACGCTCACCGGCCGCATTGATCAGGCTGTAGGTGTGGCTGCCGAACCCGTGCATGTGGCGATAGCCATCCGGGATGCCACGATCGGAAAACAGGATGGTGACCTGGTGCAGGGATTCAGGGGAATGCGACCAGAAATCCCACATCATCTGTGCACTTTTCAGATTGCTCTGCGGAAGGCGTTTTTGGGTGTGGATAAAGTCAGGAAACTTCAACGGATCACGAATGAAGAATACCGGGGTGTTGTTACCCACGATGTCCCAGTTGCCTTCTTCGGTATAGAACTTGAGGGCAAAACCACGTGGATCACGGGCAGTGTCTGCCGAGCCGCGCTCGCCGCCTACGGTAGAGAAACGCAGAAAGGTCGGGGTTTGCTTGCCTACGGTATCGAACAGCTTGGCGCTGCTGAGTTGAGCCATGTCACGGGTCAGCGTGAAGGTGCCATGTGCACCCGAACCCTTGGCGTGGACACGACGCTCCGGAATGTTTTCACGGTTGAAGTGAGCAAGCTTTTCGATCAGATGAAAATCATCGAGCAACAATGGGCCACGGGGGCCAGCAGAACGAGAATTCTGGTTGTCAGCAACTGGAGCGCCGCTGGCGGTCGTAAGCGTTTTGGTCTGGCTCATGCTTTTGCTTCCTCAGTAAGTCTTTGTACTGCCGGCTAATCGGCTGAGGAGGAGTATTGACCATGAACTCTACGCGGGCAAATTCATTAATTGATCGCGATCAATAGAAAATAATAATTAATCAGACACAAAAAACCGGGCACTAGGCCCGGTTCTTTGTAGAGACTGACGTCTTACTCAGCGGATACAGCTTCACCGCCAACTGGACGATCAACCAACTCGACGTACGCCATAGGCGCGTTGTCGCCAGCACGGAAACCGCACTTGAGGATGCGCAGGTAGCCACCCTCACGAGTTGCATAACGCTTGCCCAGATCGTTGAACAGCTTACCAACGATGGCTTTCGAACGCGTACGGTCGAATGCCAGACGGCGGTTAGCCAGACAATCATTCTTGGCCAGAGTAATCAGCGGCTCAGCAACGCGACGCAATTCTTTGGCTTTCGGCAGAGTCGTTTTGATCAGCTCGTGCTCAAACAACGACACTGCCATGTTTTGAAACATAGCCTTGCGGTGGGAGCTAGTGCGGCTCAGGTGACGACCACTTTTACGATGACGCATGGTTCATTCCTTACCAAACACAACGTTCGGTGATTACGACGATCAGGCAGTCGCCTTGTCGTCCTTCTTAAGACTTGCAGGCGGCCAGTTGTCGAGGCGCATGCCGAGGGACAGACCACGGGAGGCCAGAACGTCCTTGATTTCAGTCAAGGATTTCTTGCCCAGGTTCGGAGTCTTCAACAGTTCTACTTCGGTGCGCTGAATCAGGTCACCGATGTAGTAAATGTTCTCCGCCTTAAGGCAGTTGGCCGAACGCACGGTCAGTTCCAGATCGTCAACCGGACGAAGCAGGATCGGATCGATCTCGTCTTCCTGTTCGATAACCACTGGTTCGCTGTCACCTTTGAGGTCGACGAATGCAGCCAACTGCTGTTGCAGGATGGTTGCAGCACGACGAATAGCCTCTTCAGGATCCAGTGTACCGTTGGTCTCCAGATCAATAACCAGCTTGTCCAGGTTAGTACGCTGTTCGACACGGGCGTTTTCCACCACGTATGCGATACGGCGAACCGGGCTGAACGAAGAGTCAAGCTGCAAGCGACCAATGCTGCGGCTTTCGTCTTCATCGCTCTGACGCGAGTCTGCTGGTTCATAACCACGACCACGAGCTACAGTGAGCTTCATGTTCAAGGCGCCGTTAGACGCCAGGTTGGCGATTACGTGATCGGGATTAACGATCTCGACATCATGATCCAGCTGAATATCGGCAGCGGTAACCACCCCCGAACCCTTCTTCGACAAGGTCAGCGTAACTTCGTCACGGCCGTGCAGCTTGATAGCCAGACCTTTAAGGTTCAACAGGATTTCAATTACGTCTTCCTGTACACCTTCGATGGCGCTGTACTCGTGGAGCACACCATCAATCTCGGCCTCGACTACTGCACAGCCTGGCATTGAGGACAACAGGATGCGTCGCAGCGCGTTGCCCAGGGTGTGGCCAAAACCACGCTCGAGAGGCTCGAGTGTGATTTTAGCGCGGGTTGGACTGACAACTTGCACATCAATATGGCGAGGTGTCAGGAACTCATTTACCGAAATCTGCATGGATGCACCTATTTTCTAGCCCTTACTTGGAGTAGAGCTCGACAATCAGGCTTTCGTTGATGTCGGCGGACAGATCACTGCGAGCAGGAACGTTCTTGAAAACGCCCGACTTCTTCTCAGTGTCTACTTCTACCCATTCTACGCGGCCACGTTGGGCACACAGATCGAGAGCTTGGACAATGCGAAGCTGGTTCTTTGCTTTCTCGCGGATAGCGACCACGTCACCAGCACGTACCTGGTAAGACGGAACGTTAACGGTCTGACCGTTTACGCTGATCGACTTGTGCGATACCAACTGACGGGATTCGGCACGAGTAGAACCGAAACCCATACGGTATACGACGTTATCCAGGCGGCATTCGAGCAGTTGCAACAGGTTTTCGCCAGTTGCACCTTTCTTGCCAGCAGCTTGTTTGTAGTAGCCGCTGAACTGACGCTCGAGAACGCCGTAGATACGACGGACCTTCTGCTTTTCACGCAGTTGGGTGCCGTAGTCGGATTGGCGACCGCGGCGTTGGCCGTGGATGCCTGGAGCAGCTTCAATATTGCACTTCGATTCGATAGCGCGCACACCACTCTTCAAGAAGAGATCGGTGCCTTCACGACGTGCCAGTTTGCATTTTGGACCAATGTAACGAGCCATTCTTTACAGTCTCCTGGATTACACGCGGCGCTTCTTCGGCGGACGGCACCCGTTGTGCGGGATTGGCGTCACGTCGGTGATGCTGGCGATCTTATAGCCACAGCCGTTCAAAGCACGGACAGCGGACTCACGACCTGGACCTGGACCTTTAACGTTAACGTCAAGGTTTTTCAGGCCATATTCCAGCGCAGCTTGACCAGCACGTTCAGCAGCTACTTGAGCAGCGAACGGGGTGGACTTGCGAGAACCGCGGAAACCCGAACCACCGGAGGTAGCCCAAGAAAGCGCGTTACCCTGACGGTCGGTGATGGTCACGATTGTGTTGTTGAAAGACGCGTGGATGTGGGCGATGCCATCAACCACTGTCTTTTTGACTTTTTTACGAGGACGAGCAGCAGGTTTTGCCATGACTAAATTCCTGTCGATTCGCTGGTGCGATTACTTGCGGATCGGCTTACGCGGACCTTTGCGAGTACGCGCGTTGGTCTTGGTACGCTGACCGCGTACTGGAAGACCACGACGATGGCGCAGACCGCGGTAGCAGCCCAAATCCATCAAGCGTTTGATTTTCATGTTGACTTCACGACGCAGGTCACCTTCAGTGGTGAACTTTGCCACTTCGCCACGCAGCAACTCAATCTGCTCGTCGCTCAGATCTTTGATCTTAGCGGCTGGGTTTACCCCAGTCTCTGCGCAAATTTTCTGCGCAGTAGTGCGACCAACACCAAAGATGTAGGTCAGCGAGATAACAGTGTGCTTGTTATCTGGAATGTTAACGCCTGCAATACGGGCCATTCAGTGGGACTCCAATTGACAGCTACCTACGCCCCGGAAGCCAAGAAATAGGGCGCGAGATAATATCGCTGTAATAACAAATAATCAACCCAGCAGCGCACTAGCTGCTGGGCTTCAAACAGATCACACTCAGCCTTGGCGCTGTTTGTGACGTGGTTCCGCGCTGCAAATTACCCGAACAACACCTTCGCGGCGAATAATCTTGCAGTTGCGGCACAGCTTTTTCACCGATGCACGAACTTTCATCACCAACTCCTCTCACCTTATGGGTACTTCAGCGAAGCATGCCGCTGCCGTAGCCCTTCAGGTTGGCTTTCTTCATCAGGGATTCGTACTGGTGCGAAACGAGGTGCGATTGTACTTGGGACATGAAGTCCATAACAACCACGACCACGATCAGCAACGAGGTCCCGCCAAGGTAGAACGGAACGTTTGCCGCAACCACCAGGAACTGGGGCAACAGACATACGGCCGTCATATAAAGAGCACCGAACAGAGTCAAACGAGTCAAAACGCCATCAATATAGCGCGCCGACTGCTCACCTGGACGGATACCCGGAATAAAGGCACCGGACTTCTTCAGGTTTTCCGCTACGTCTTTCGGATTGAACATCAACGCCGTATAGAAGAAGCAGAAGAAAATAATCCCTGCACTAAACAGCAGAATATTCAACGGCTGACCAGGAGCGATCGACTGCGAGATGTCCTGCAACCAGCCCATACCTTCAGACTGACCGAACCAGGCACCCAGCGAAGCCGGGAACAGCAAAATGCTGCTCGCAAAAATAGCCGGAATAACACCGGCCATATTCACTTTCAGCGGTAGGTGGCTAGTCTGCGCAGCAAACACCTTGCGGCCCTGCTGACGCTTGGCGTAGTGAACAGCAATACGACGCTGACCACGCTCAATGAACACCACGAAACCGATAATCGCTACTGCCAGCAAACCGATAGCAACCAGAGCGAAGATATTGATATCGCCCTGACGCGCAGACTCGAAAGACTGCCCAATTGCTCTCGGAAGACCGGCGACGATACCCGAAAAAATCAACATCGAGATACCGTTGCCAACACCACGCTCAGTAATCTGCTCACCCAGCCACATCATGAACATTGCACCAGCCACAAAAGTGGTTACTGCAACGAAATGGAAGCCCAGGTCACCAGTGAACGCTACGCCTTGCCCTGCCAGACCTATGGACATGCCAATAGCCTGAACAAGAGCAAGAGCGACAGTGAGGTAGCGGGTGTACTGGCTTATCTTGCGACGACCAGCTTCACCTTCCTTCTTCAACTGCTCCAGCTGCGGGCTGACAGCGGACATAAGCTGCATGATGATCGATGCCGAAATGTACGGCATGATCCCCAGCGCAAAAATACTCATCCGCTCCAGCGCGCCGCCGGAAAACATGTTGAACAAGCTAAGAATGGTCCCCTCATTCTGTCGAAACAGGTCCGCCAACCGGTCCGGGTTAATACCTGGAACTGGGATGTGTGCGCCTATTCGGTAGACGATAATCGCCAGGAATAGAAAACGCAGACGAGCCCAGAGCTCGGATAACCCGCCTTTGCTGAGCGCTGAGAGAGCACCTTGCTTAGCCATTTATTCCTCGAACTTGCCGCCAGCTGCTTCGATAGCCGAACGCGCACCTTTGGTGGCGCCGATTCCCTTGCCGATTGTGACAGCGCGAGTAACTTCACCGGACAGCATGATTTTCACACGCAGTACGTTGACGTTGATCACGTTGGCATCTTTCAGGGTCTGCACAGTAACGATGTCGCCTTCCACTTTAGCCAGCTCGGACAAACGCACTTCTGCGCGATCCATGGCTTTCAGGGAAACGAAACCGAACTTAGGCAGACGGCGATGCAGCGGCTGTTGACCGCCTTCAAAGCCTGGAGCAATTGTGCCACCGGAACGGGAGGACTGACCTTTGTGACCACGGCCACCAGTCTTACCCAAACCGCTACCGATACCACGGCCCGGACGATGCTTTTCGCGACGGGAACCCGGCGCTGGACTCAGATCATTGAGTTTCATCGATTAACCCTCTACACGCAGCATGTAGTAAGCCTTGTTGATCATCCCGCGATTCTCGGGAGTATCAAGTACTTCTACAGTGTGACCGATGCGACGCAGACCCAGACCCTTAATGCACAGTTTGTGATTAGGGATGCGGCCGGTCATGCTTTTGATCAGCGTTACTTTAACGGTAGCCATGATCAGAAGATCTCCTTAACGCTTTTGCCACGCTTAGCGGCAATAGACTCAGGAGACTGCATAGCCTTCAAACCCTTGAAAGTGGCGTGAACCACGTTTACCGGGTTAGTCGAGCCGTAGCACTTGGCCAGAACGTTCTGAACGCCAGCAACTTCGAGGACAGCACGCATAGCGCCGCCAGCGATGATACCGGTACCTTCAGAAGCAGGCTGCATGTACACCTTCGAAGCGCCATGAGCGGACTTCATTGCGTACTGCAGAGTTGTGCCGTTCAGGTCAACTTGGATCATGTTGCGGCGAGCAGCTTCCATTGCCTTCTGGATCGCAGCAGGCACTTCACGTGACTTGCCACGGCCGAAGCCAACGCGCCCTTTACCATCACCAACCACGGTCAACGCGGTGAAAGTGAAGATACGGCCGCCTTTAACGGTTTTGGCTACGCGGTTAACTTGAACCAGCTTCTCAATGTAGCCTTCGTCGCGCTTTTGGTCGTTATTTGACATAACTTAGAACTCCAGCCCAGCTTCACGAGCAGCCTCAGCCAGCGCTTTCACGCGGCCGTGGTACTTGAAGCCAGAGCGGTCGAAAGCCACCTGCGAGACGCCAGCGGCTTTTGCACGCGTAGCGACCAGCTGGCCAACCTTTGTGGCCGCGTCGATGTTGCCAGTAGCAGCATCACGCAGTTCTTTGTCCAAAGTCGAGGCACTTGCCAGGACTTTGCTGCCGTCGGCCGAGATGACCTGGGCGTATATATGCTGCGACGAGCGGAACACGCAGAGACGCACGACTTCGAGTTCGTGCATTTTCAGACGTGCTTTGCGAGCGCGACGCAGGCGAGTAACTTTTTTGTCGGTCATTTGCTATGCCCTACTTCTTCTTGGCTTCTTTACGACGGACGACTTCGTCCGCGTAACGTACACCCTTACCTTTATAAGGCTCTGGCGGACGGAAACCGCGGATCTCAGCGGCCACCTGACCTACCAGCTGCTTATCAATACCCCGGATCAGGATATCGGTTTGGCTAGGAGTCTCAGCGGTGATGCCTTCCGGCAGTTCGTAATCCACTGGGTGCGAGAAGCCAAGAGCCAGGTTCAGCACTGTGCCTTTTGCTTGCGCTTTGTAACCAACACCGACCAGCTGGAGCTTGCGCTCGAAGCCTTGGCTTACGCCTTGGACCATGTTGTTTACCAACGCACGAGTGGTACCAGCCATTGCGCGAGTTTGTTGATCGCCATTGCGAGCAGCGAAACGCAGCTCACCAGCTTCTTCAACGATCTCAACGGACGAATGGATGTTCAGTTCTAGAGTGCCCTTGGCACCCTTCACCGAAAGCTGTTGGCCGGCGAATTTTACTTCGACACCAGCTGGCAGCTTAACGGGGTTCTTAGCGACGCGTGACATGCTTATCCCCCCTTAGAACACAGTGCAAAGAACTTCGCCGCCGACACCGGCAGCGCGCGCAGCACGATCCGTCATCACACCTTTGCTGGTGGAGACGATAGACACACCAAGACCGCCACGAACTTTCGGCAGATCTTCGGAGGACTTGTACTGACGCAGGCCTGGACGGCTAACGCGCTTCACTTCTTCGATAACCGAACGGCCTTCGAAGTATTTCAGCTCGATAGACAGCAGTGGTTTGATTTCGCTGCTGATCTGATAATCCGCGATGTAACCTTCGTCTTTGAGAACTTTGGCTACAGCTACCTTCAACGTGGAAGATGGCATGCTTACGACGGACTTTTCAGCCATCTGGGCATTACGGATTCGAGTTAGCATGTCCGCTAACGGGTCCTGCATACTCATGGGCTAGACGCTCCTGTTACAAAAATAATTAGCCTCGCGGCTACATCTGTCGCCGAGTGACTCAATGCTTAAAAAGCACGGGCTCAGGCGAGCCGGTCATTCTAGACACACGCCAGAAATGAATCAAGCCCCAATAGGGGCTTGATTCATATTCAAGGTCACCGACTGTCAGGATCTTGCGATCCTGACAGTGACAACTTTGCCTGTACGCCTTACCAGCTGGCTTTAACCAGACCTGGTACGTCACCGCGCATTGCTGCTTCACGCAATTTGTTACGGCCAAGGCCGAACTTGCGGTAAACACCATGCGGACGACCAGTCAGGCGGCAGCGGTTACGCATGCGCGCAGCGCTTGCGTCACGTGGCTGCTTCTGCAGAGCTACCTGAGCTTCCCAACGTGCTTCTGGACTTGCGTTCAGATCCACAATGATGGCTTTCAGTGCTGCACGCTTCTTGGCGAACTTGGCAACCGTGAGCTGACGCTTCAGCTCGCGGTTTTTCATGCTCATCTTGGCCATTTTCCTACTCCAATCAGTTGCGGAACGGGAATTTGAAAGCACGCAACAAGGCGCGACCTTCATCATCTGTCCGAGCAGTGGTGGTCAGGGTAATGTCCAGACCGCGAAGGGCATCGATCTTGTCGTAGTCGATTTCCGGGAAGATGATCTGCTCTTTCACGCCCATGCTGTAGTTACCACGACCATCGAAGGACTTGGCATTCAGGCCGCGGAAGTCGCGTACCCGAGGCAGGGAGATCGACAGCAGACGATCCAGGAATTCGTACATACGCTCACGGCGCAGAGTAACTTTAACGCCGATCGGCCAGCCTTCGCGAACTTTAAAGCCTGCGATGGACTTGCGAGCGTAGGTCACAACACATTTTTGACCCGTGATCTTTTCCAAATCAGCTACAGCGTGCTCGATGATTTTCTTATCACCGATCGCTTCGCCCAAACCCATGTTCAGGGTGATTTTGGTAACGCGCGGAACTTCCATCACGTTCGAAAGCTTAAGTTCTTCCTTAAGTTTCGGAGCGATTTCCTTCCGGTAAATCTCTTTTAGTCGTGCCATGGTCTTATCTACCTAGCAGTGTTCAAGCATCAACCGCTTTTTGGGTCGACTTGAAGACACGAATTTTCTTGCCTTCTTCTACTTTGAAACCAACGCGGTCAGCCTTGTTGGTTTCGCCGTTGAAGATGGCGACGTTAGAAGCGTCCAGTGGAGCTTCTTTTTCGACGATACCGCCTTGCACGCCCGACATAGGGTTAGGCTTGGTATGACGCTTAACCAGGTTCAGACCGCCAATAACCAAACGGTTGTTAGCGAGAACCTTAAGCACCTTACCGCGCTTACCTTTGTCTTTGCCGGCGATCACGATGATCTCGTCGTCACGACGAATCTTTTGCATGTCGGATCTCCTTACAGCACTTCTGGGGCGAGCGAGACGATCTTCATGAACTTCTCAGTACGAAGTTCACGGGTCACTGGCCCAAAGATACGGGTGCCGATCGGCTCTTGCTTGTTGTTCAGAAGAACAGCAGCGTTGCCATCAAAGCGGATAATGGAGCCATCAGCACGACGTACGCCGTGACGAGTGCGGACTACAACAGCAGTCATCACTTGGCCTTTTTTCACTTTACCGCGAGGA
Organism: Pseudomonas sp. TMW22089; assembly: GCF_022496645.1. NCBI lineage: Bacteria > Pseudomonadati > Pseudomonadota > Gammaproteobacteria > Pseudomonadales > Pseudomonadaceae > Pseudomonas > Pseudomonas sp. TMW22089. The sequence goes on along the minus strand of NZ_SCFG01000030.1, from coordinate 24,901 downwards.
ATTGCTTCCTTCACGGTAACTTTGATGATGTCACCGATACCAGCGTAACGACGATGGGAGCCACCCAGCACCTTGATGCACATAACGCGGCGTGCGCCGCTGTTATCGGCCACATCGAGCATGGATTGAGTCTGAATCATATAATTTCTCCGACCCCTAGTCCTTAGACTTCCACAGCGCGTTCGAGAATATCAACCAATGCCCAAGACTTGGTCTTGGCCAGCGGACGAGTTTCACGAATAGTGACCTTGTCGCCGATGTGGCACTGATTGGTTTCGTCGTGCGCGTGCAGCTTAGTCGAACGCTTAACATATTTACCGTAGATCGGGTGCTTAACGCGACGCTCGATCAGTACGGTGATGGTCTTGTCCATCTTGTCGCTGACAACACGGCCAGTCAGCGTACGGACAGTTTTTTCGGCTTCAGCCATGATTACTTACCTGCCTGCTGTTTGAGCACAGTCTTCACGCGAGCGATGTCACGCTTAACTTGCGAGAGCAGATGCGACTGCCCCAACTGGCCAGTTGCTTTCTGCATGCGCAGATTGAACTGGTCGCGCAGCAAGCCGAGCAGTTGCTCGTTCAGCTGCTGTGCGGATTTTTCACGAAGTTCATTCGCTTTCATCACATCACCGTCCGTTTAACAAAGGAGGTGGCGAGCGGCAGCTTTGCAGCAGCCAGGGCGAAAGCCTCACGCGCCAGCTCTTCAGTAACACCCTCGATTTCATACAGGACTTTGCCTGGCTGAATCTGGGCAACCCAATATTCCACGTTACCCTTACCTTTACCCATCCGAACTTCGAGTGGCTTTTTGGTTACAGGCTTGTCCGGGAATACACGGATCCAGATCTTACCGCCACGCTTAACGTGACGGGTCAGTGCACGACGCGCTGATTCGATCTGACGAGCGGTGAGACGACCACGAGCAACAGACTTCAGCGCATATTCGCCGAAGCTGACTTTGCTACCGCGCAATGCCAAGCCACGGTTGTGGCCTGTCATCTGCTTGCGGAACTTCGTACGCTTAGGTTGTAACATTTGGCGTACCCCTTACTTAGCAGCTTTTTTACGAGGCGCTGGTGCTTGTGGCTTCAGTTCTTCTTGGCGACCACCAATTACTTCGCCTTTGAAGATCCAAACCTTTACACCGATCACACCGTAAGTGGTGTGAGCTTCGTAGTTGGCATAGTCGATGTCGGCACGCAGGGTGTGCAGTGGCACACGACCTTCGCGATACCATTCAGTACGTGCGATTTCAGCACCGCCGAGACGACCGCTCACTTGGATTTTGATGCCTTTGGCACCAATGCGCATAGCGTTCTGTACAGCGCGTTTCATCGCGCGACGGAACATTACACGACGCTCCAGCTGCTGAGCTACGCTCTGCGCAACCAGCATACCGTCGAGTTCCGGCTTGCGGATCTCTTCGATATTGATGTGCACAGGCACACCCATTTGCTTGGTCAGGTCCTGACGCAGTTTCTCAACATCTTCACCTTTCTTCCCGATAACGATACCAGGACGAGCAGTGTGGATGGTGATACGTGCAGTCTGAGCCGGACGATGGATATCGATACGGCTTACGGACGCGCTTTTTAGTTTGTCTTGGAGGTATTCACGCACCTTCAGATCAGCGAACAAATAGTCCGCATAAGTCCGGCCGTCTGCGTACCAGACGGAGGTGTGCTCCTTGACGATTCCCAGGCGAATGCCAATGGGATGTACTTTCTGACCCATCTCTTCGACTCCGTTACTTGTCAGCAACCTTGACAGTGATATGGCAAGACCGCTTGACGATGCGATCAGCGCGGCCTTTGGCACGCGGCATGATGCGCTTCAGCGAACGCCCTTCGTTGACGAAAACGGTAGCGACTTTAAGGTCGTCAACGTCTGCGCCTTCGTTATGCTCGGCGTTGGCTACGGCCGACTCCAGCACTTTCTTGATGATCTCGGCGGCTTTCTTGTTGCTGAAAGCCAACAGGTTGAGCGCTTCGCCCACCTTCTTCCCGCGGATCTGGTCGGCGACCAAGCGGGCTTTCTGGGCGGAGATTCGAGCGCCCGACAACTTAGCGGCTACTTCCATCGTTCCTTACCCCTTAACGCTTGGCTTTCTTGTCTGCCACGTGCCCACGATAAGTGCGGGTACCGGCAAACTCGCCTAGTTTATGGCCAACCATGTCTTCGTTCACAAGAACTGGGACATGAAGACGACCGTTATGCACAGCGATGGTCAGACCGACCATTTGTGGCAGGATCATAGAACGGCGCGACCAGGTTTTCACCGGTTTGCGATCGTTCTTTTCCGCCGCCACTTCGATCTTCTTCAGTAGGTGAAGATCAATAAAAGGACCTTTTTTCAGAGAACGTGGCACTGTCGTATCCCTCTATTTACTTGCGACGACGGACGATCATTTTGTCGGTACGCTTATTACCACGAGTCTTCGCGCCCTTAGTCGGGAAGCCCCATGGCGATACCGGATGACGACCACCAGAGGTACGACCTTCACCACCACCATGTGGGTGGTCAACCGGGTTCATGGCAACACCACGAACGGTTGGGCGAACGCCACGCCAGCGTTTGGCACCAGCTTTACCCAGGGAACGCAGGCTGTGCTCGGAGTTCGAGACTTCGCCAAGCGTTGCACGGCATTCAGCCAATACTTTACGCATTTCACCAGAGCGCAGACGCAGGGTCACATAGACACCATCACGAGCGACCAGCTGAGCCGAAGCACCAGCGGAACGTGCGATTTGCGCGCCTTTACCCGGCTTCAATTCGATGCCGTGTACGGTGCTACCAACTGGAATGTTGCGCAGTTGCAGAGCGTTGCCCGGCTTGATCGGTGCCAAAGCACCTGCGATCAGCTGGTCACCGGCACTCACGCCTTTAGGGGCGATGATGTAGCGGCGCTCGCCGTCTGCGTACAACATAAGAGCAATGTGAGCAGTACGGTTTGGATCGTATTCGATACGCTCAACAGTGGCTGGAATGCCATCTTTGTCGTTGCGACGGAAGTCGACCAAACGATAATGCTGCTTATGACCACCACCGATGTGACGCGTGGTAATACGGCCATTGTTGTTACGACCACCAGTCTTCGATTTCTTCTCGAGCAGCGGTGCGTGAGGAGCGCCTTTATGCAGCTCCTGGTTGACCACCTTGACCACATGACGGCGGCCAGGGGAAGTCGGTTTGCATTTAACGATTGCCATGATGCACCCCTTCCTTACTCAGCACTGCTGCTGAAATCGAGATCTTGGCCTGGCTGAAGGGAGATTACTGCCTTCTTCCAGTCATTACGCTTGCCCACGCCGCGAGCGGTGCGCTTGCTTTTACCCAGAACATTCAGGGTAGTAACACGCTCAACTTTCACGCTGAACAGGCTTTCGACGGCCTTCTTGATTTCCAGCTTGGTTGCATCAGTAGCAACCTTGAAAACGAACTGGCCTTTCTTGTCTGCCAGAACCGTAGCCTTCTCGGAAACGTGCGGGCCAAGCAGAACTTTAAATACGCGTTCCTGGTTCATCCCAGCAGCTCCTCGAATTTCTTCACGGCCGACACGGTGATCAACACCTTGTCGTATGCGATCAGACTAACTGGATCGGAACCTTGCACGTCACGTACATCAACGTGTGGCAGGTTGCGAGCAGCCAGGTACAGGTTCTGATCAACAACTTCGGACACGATCAGGACGTCTGTCAGACCCATGCCATTCAGTTTGTTCAGCAGATCTTTGGTCTTCGGTGCTTCAACTGCGAAGTCCTGAACCACGATCAGACGATCAGTACGAACCAGTTCAGCAAGGATGGAACGCATTGCTGCGCGGTACATCTTCTTGTTGAGCTTCTGAGAGTGATCCTGTGGACGAGCTGCGAAAGTGGTACCGCCGCCACGCCAGATTGGGCTACGGATAGTACCGGCACGAGCACGGCCAGTACCTTTCTGACGCCATGGGCGCTTACCGCCACCACGAACATCGGAACGGGTCTTTTGCTGCTTGCTACCTTGACGGCCGCCGGCCATGTAGGCCACGACTGCTTGGTGAACCAGCGTCTCGTTGAACTCGCCGCCAAATGTCAGTTCGGAAACTTCGATCGCTTGAGCGTCATTTACGTTTAATTGCATGTCAGCTTCCCCTTAACCGCGAGCCTTGGCCGCCGGACGTACAACCAGGTTGCCGCCAGTAGCGCCAGGAACAGCACCTTTGACCAACAACAGATTGCGTTCAGCGTCGACGCGCACTACTTCGAGGGACTGCACGGTCACGCGCTCAGCGCCCATATGACCGGACATTTTTTTGCCCTTGAATACACGACCAGGAGTCTGGCACTGGCCAATAGAGCCCGGGACGCGGTGGGAAACGGAGTTACCGTGAGTGTTATCTTGGCCACGGAAATTCCAACGCTTGATCGTACCCTGGAAGCCTTTACCTTTGGACTGACCGGTCACATCGACCATCTGACCTGCGGTGAAGATTTCAGCGTTGATCAGATCGCCTGCCTGGTACTCGCCTTCTTCAAGGCGGAATTCCATTACGGTACGACCAGCTGCAACGTTTGCTTTAGCGAAGTGACCCGCTTGAGCAGCAGTTACACGCGAAGCGCGACGCTCGCCGACAGTGACTTGCACTGCACGATAGCCATCGGTTTCTTCAGTTTTGAACTGGGTGACGCGATTCGGTTCGATCTCAATGACCGTGACCGGAATGGAGACACCTTCTTCGGTGAAAATACGGGTCATACCGCATTTACGACCGACTACACCAATAGTCATGTTGTAAACCTCATGAGTGTACGGGGCTTTCACCCGCTATGGCCGCCCATTTCAGAGCGTTACACGACTAAGACCCAAGTCTTAGCCGAGGCTGATCTGCACTTCCACACCGGCCGCAAGATCAAGCTTCATAAGTGCATCAACGGTTTTATCCGTTGGCTGGACGATGTCCAGTACGCGCTTATGAGTACGGATCTCGTACTGGTCACGCGCGTCTTTGTTGACGTGCGGGGAGACCAGAACGGTGAACCGCTCTTTACGGGTAGGCAGTGGAATTGGACCACGCACTTGAGCACCAGTACGTTTCGCGGTTTCCACGATTTCCTGGGTTGATTGGTCGATCAGGCGATGGTCAAAAGCCTTCAACCTGATACGGATTTGCTGATTTTGCATTGGATTTCAGACTCCAGATTGCTATTCCCACCGAGCGCAATACGCCCGTTAAAAGGAGGCGCAATTCTATAGACGACCCCAGTAGGTGTCAACTCAATAAAAAAAGCCCCCGCTGAGCGGGGGCTTTTTCAGGCAATCATCACTTACGCGATGATTTTGGCTACAACGCCAGCGCCAACGGTACGACCGCCTTCACGGATTGCGAAACGCAGACCGTCTTCCATTGCGATGGTTTTGATCAGGGTGACAACCATTTTGATGTTGTCGCCTGGCATTACCATTTCAACGCCTTCCGGCAGTTCGCAGTTACCGGTCACGTCAGTGGTCCGGAAGTAGAACTGTGGACGGTAGCCTTTGAAGAACGGAGTGTGACGACCGCCTTCTTCTTTGCTCAACACGTACACTTCAGCTTCGAAGGTAGTGTGTGGCTTAACCGAACCCGGCTTAACCAGAACCTGGCCACGCTCTACGTCGTCACGCTTGGTGCCGCGCAGCAGCACGCCGCAGTTCTCGCCAGCACGACCTTCGTCGAGCAGCTTACGGAACATTTCAACGCCGGTGCAGGTGGTAACAGTAGTGTCACGCAGACCAACGATTTCCAGCGGATCTTGAACGCGAACGATACCGCGCTCGATACGACCAGTTACAACAGTACCGCGACCCGAAATCGAGAATACGTCTTCGATTGGCATCAGGAACGGCTTGTCGATAACACGAACTGGATCCGGAATGTAAGTATCCAGAGTTTCAACCAGTTTACGAACGGCAGTGGTGCCCATTTCGTTGTCGTCTTTGCCTTCCAGCGCCATACGAGCAGAACCGATGATGATCGGAGTGTCGTCGCCCGGGAAGTCGTAAGTGCTCAGCAGATCGCGCACTTCCATCTCAACCAGTTCCAGCAGCTCAGCGTCGTCTACCAGGTCAGCCTTGTTCAGGAAGACCACGATGTACGGAACGCCAACCTGACGGGACAGCAGGATGTGCTCACGAGTTTGTGGCATCGGACCATCAGCGGCCGAACAAACCAGGATCGCGCCGTCCATCTGGGCAGCACCGGTGATCATGTTCTTCACATAGTCAGCGTGACCTGGGCAGTCAACGTGAGCGTAGTGACGGATCAGCGAGTTGTATTCAACGTGCGCAGTGTTGATGGTGATACCACGAGCTTTTTCTTCTGGCGCGCTGTCGATTTTATCGAAGTCAACGATGGCCGAACCGAAAATCTCGGAGCAAACACGAGTCAGAGCTGCGGTCAGCGTGGTTTTACCATGGTCAACGTGACCGATAGTGCCAACGTTGACGTGCGGTAGGGAACGATCAAATTTTTCTTTAGCCACGACAATTAACTCCTTGCCTAAAGGACTGAACTAAATCAGCCTTGTTTTTTAGTAACAGCTTCGACGATGTGCGACGGAGCTGTATCGTATTTTTTGAATTCCATAGAGTAGCTTGCGCGACCCTGAGACATGGAACGAACGTCGGTCGCATAACCGAACATTTCACCCAACGGAACTTCAGCACGAATTACTTTGCCGGAGACCGTATCTTCCATACCCTGGATCATGCCGCGACGACGATTCAAGTCGCCCATCACGTCACCCATATAGTCTTCAGGTGTAACAACCTCTACCGCCATGATCGGCTCAAGCAACTCACCGCCGCCTTTGGAGGCCAGTTGCTTGGTAGCCATGGAAGCAGCCACCTTAAACGCCATCTCGTTGGAGTCGACGTCGTGGTAAGAACCATCAAACACGGTAGCCTTCAGGCCGATCAGCGGATAGCCGGCAACAACACCGTTCTTCATCTGCTCTTCGATACCCTTCTGGATAGCCGGGATGTATTCCTTAGGAACCACACCACCTACCACTTCGTTCACGAATTGCAGACCTTCCTGACCTTCGTCAGCAGGAGCAAAACGGATCCAGCAGTGACCAAACTGGCCACGACCGCCGGACTGACGAACGAACTTGCCTTCGATCTCACAGCTCTTCGTGATGCGCTCACGATACGAAACCTGAGGCTTACCGATGTTGGCTTCGACGTTGAACTCACGGCGCATCCGGTCAACCAGGATGTCCAAGTGCAGCTCGCCCATGCCAGAAATGATCGTTTGACCAGTTTCTTCATCAGTTTTTACGCGGAAAGATGGATCTTCCTGAGCAAGTTTGCCCAGAGCGACACCCATTTTTTCCTGGTCATCTTTGGTCTTTGGCTCAACGGCAACCGAAATAACCGGCTCCGGGAAGTCCATACGAACCAGGATGATTGGCTTGTCAGCGTTGCACAAGGTTTCACCAGTGGTGACGTCCTTCATGCCGATCAAGGCCGCGATGTCACCAGCGCGTACTTCCTTGATCTCTTCACGGGCGTTTGCGTGCATTTGCACCATACGACCCACGCGCTCTTTCTTGCCTTTAACCGAGTTGATTACGCCGTCGCCGGAGTTCAACACGCCCGAGTAAACTCGAACGAAGGTCAAGGTACCCACGAATGGGTCGGTAGCGATCTTGAACGCCAGAGCCGAGAACGGCTCGCTGTCGTCTGCATGACGCTCCAGTTCGATAGTCTCGTCATCCGGGTCAGTACCCTTGATGGCAGGAATATCGGTAGGTGCAGGCAGGAAGTCGATAACGGCGTCGAGAACCAGGGGAACACCCTTGTTCTTGAAGGAAGAACCGCAAACAGCCAAGACGATCTCACCAGCGATAGTACGCTGACGCAGAGCAGCCTTGATTTCTTCGATGGTGAATTCTTCACCTTCGAGGTACTTGTTCATCAGCTCTTCATTGGCTTCGGCAGCAGCCTGAACCATGTTGTCGCGCCATTCGTCAGCCAGTTCCTGCAGTTCAGCAGGGATAGGCTTACGAACAGGAACCATACCTTTGTCAGCATCGTTCCAGTAAACAGCTTCCATGTTGATCAGATCAATCTGACCCTGGAAGTTGTCTTCAGAACCGATAGCCAGCTGGATTGGAACCGGAGTGTGACCAAGACGCTTCTTGATCTGCTCAATCACGCGCAGGAAGTTAGCACCGGCACGGTCCATCTTGTTTACGTAAACAAGACGCGGAACGCCGTATTTGTTGGCTTGACGCCATACGGTTTCCGACTGAGGTTCAACACCCGAAGTACCGCAGAACACAACAACCGCGCCATCGAGTACACGCAGGGAACGTTCAACTTCAATAGTGAAGTCAACGTGGCCCGGGGTATCGATTACGTTGAAGCGATGCTCGTCTTTGTACTGCTTGGCAGAACCTTTCCAGAAGGCGGTAATAGCAGCAGAAGTAATGGTAATACCACGCTCCTGCTCCTGAACCATCCAGTCTGTGGTCGCGGCGCCATCATGCACCTCGCCCATCTTGTGACTTTTGCCAGTGTAAAAAAGGACGCGCTCGGTGGTGGTGGTTTTACCAGCATCCACGTGAGCAACGATACCAATGTTACGGTAGCGGTTAATCGGTGTAGTACGAGCCATAAAGCCCTCGCAAAATGAGTAGCGCTGAAATTAGAAGCGGTAGTGCGAGAAAGCTTTGTTAGCTTCAGCCATACGGTGCACGTCTTCACGCTTCTTAACTGCTGCGCCCTTGCCTTCAGCAGCATCCAACAGTTCGCCAGCCAAGCGCAGAGCCATAGACTTCTCGCCGCGCTTGCGGGCGAAGTCTACCAACCAGCGCATTGCCAGGGCGTTACGACGGGACGGGCGAACTTCGACCGGAACCTGGTAAGTAGCACCGCCTACACGGCGCGACTTCACTTCGACCAGCGGAGCGATGGCGTCGAGAGCTTTCTCGAAGATTTCCAGGGGATCGCTGTTCTTGCGTTCTTTAACCTTGTCCAGCGCGCCATAAACGATACGCTCGGCAACGGCTTTCTTGCCGCTTTCCATCACGTGGTTCATGAACTTGGCCAGGATTTGGCTTCCGTATTTTGGATCGTCAAGCACATCGCGCTTGGCTGCTACGCGTCTTCTTGGCATGGATAAGCCCTCAAACGGTCTTCAGGTTAGCTCGGAACCATTACACCCAGAGGATGCACGTCCGACCTTACTCTTATCGACTCAGAAAAAAAGAAATCTGCATTATTTACAAGCGACCGAAAACTACTTCGGCTTCTTGGTACCGTACTTCGAACGACCCTGGTTACGACCTTTAACACCGGAAGTATCCAACGAACCGCGAACGGTGTGATAACGAACACCTGGCAAGTCTTTTACACGACCGCCACGAATCAGTACCACGCTGTGTTCTTGCAGGTTGTGACCTTCACCACCGATGTACGAGGAAACCTCGAAACCGTTGGTCAGGCGCACACGGCATACTTTACGCAGTGCCGAGTTAGGTTTTTTCGGCGTAGTTGTATACACACGGGTGCATACGCCACGACGTTGCGGGCAGTTTTGCAGCGCAGGCACGTCGGATTTCTCGACGATACGCTTACGCGGCTGACGTACCAGCTGGTTGATAGTTGCCATCTACTAGCTCCACTGTTGTCTTGCGACGCTATTGTCTTGCAAGAAAAGCAAAATGGCAGGAACGAATTCCCGCCAAATTTAGGGGTACAAGAGTCTAAAGAGGATCTTGTCCCCAGTCAAGGCAAGGCCCCGACCTTCCCACTCATCTAACCAAGACAAAATGTCTCGATTCGATGAACGGAACGACCGGGGCCTACCTTTCAATCAGCTCAGAACTCAGTTACCGCTCGAGTTCAGTGCTTCGGTCAGTGCAGCTTCCACTTCACTGGCGCTTACGCGCAACGGTTTGTCAGCCTCACGACGACGCTTGCGCTCGCTGTGGTATGCCAGACCGGTACCAGCCGGGATCAAACGACCCACGACCACGTTTTCTTTCAGGCCGCGCAGGTAATCGCGCTTGCCGGTTACCGCTGCTTCGGTCAGTACGCGGGTGGTCTCTTGGAAAGAGGCCGCGGAGATGAACGATTCAGTCGACAACGACGCCTTGGTGATACCCAACAGAACGCGAGTGAACTTGGACACGAACTTGTCTTCGTTGCCCAGGCGCTCGTTCTCGACCAGTACATGCGTCAACTCCATCTGGTCGCCCTTGATGAAGGTGGAATCGCCAGACTCGGCAATCTCAACTTTACGCAGCATCTGACGCAGAATGGTCTCGATGTGCTTGTCGTTGATTTTTACGCCTTGCAGACGGTAAACGTCTTGAATTTCGTTAACGATGTACTTGGCCAACGCACTCACACCCAGCAAACGCAGGATGTCGTGTGGATCGCTCGGACCGTCGGAGATAACTTCGCCGCGGTTCACTTGTTCGCCTTCGAAGACGTTCAGGTGACGCCACTTTGGAATCAGCTCTTCGTACGGATCAGTACCGTCGTTCGGAGTAATGACCAGACGGCGCTTGCCCTTGGTCTCTTTACCGAACGCGATGGTGCCGCTGACTTCAGCCAGAATCGAGGCTTCTTTCGGACGACGGGCTTCGAACAAGTCAGCAACCCGTGGCAGACCACCGGTGATGTCTCGAGTTTTCGAAGTTTCTTGCGGAATACGAGCGATAACGTCACCGATCGCGATTTCCGGACCATCCGCTACACCGACCAGGGCGTTCGCCGGCAGGAAGTACTGAGCCGGTACGTCGGTACCTGGCAACAGCAGATCCTTGCCATCAACACCAACCATCTTGACGGCTGGACGGATGTCCTTGCCGGCAGCTGGACGGTCTTTGGCATCAAGTACTTCAATGTTGGTCATACCGGTCAATTCGTCAGTCTGACGCTTGATCGTGATGCCTTCTTCCATGCCCACGTAGGTCACGGTACCTTTCATTTCGGTAACGATTGGGTGAGTGTGCGGATCCCACTTGGCTACGATAGAGCCAGCGTCGACCTTGTCACCTTCTTTAACCGAAATCACGGCACCGTACGGCAGCTTGTAGCGCTCGCGCTCACGACCGTAGTCATCAGCGATTGCCAGCTCACCGGAACGGGATACTGCTACCAGGCAACCATCTACCCGCTCAACGTGCTTCAGGTTGTGCAGACGGACAGTACCGCCATTCTTCACCTGAACGCTGTCAGCAGCAGAGGTCCGGCTAGCCGCACCACCGATGTGGAACGTACGCATGGTCAGCTGTGTACCCGGCTCACCGATCGACTGGGCAGCGATTACGCCGACAGCTTCACCGATGTTCACCTGGTGACCACGGGCCAGATCGCGACCGTAGCACTTGGCACAGATACCGAAGCGGGTTTCGCAGCTGATTGGCGAGCGTACGATTACTTCGTCGATGCTGTTCAGCTCGATGAATTCAACCCACTTCTCGTCGACCAGGGTGCCAGCAGGAACGATGATTTCATCGGTACCCGGCTTGAATACGTCACGGGCGATTACTCGACCCAGTACGCGTTCACCCAACGGCTCAACAACGTCACCGCCTTCAATGTGCGGAGTCATCAGCAGACCGTGTTCGGTCCCGCAGTCGACTTCAGTCACAACCAGATCCTGCGCAACGTCTACCAGACGACGCGTCAAGTAACCGGAGTTAGCAGTTTTCAAGGCGGTATCCGCCAGACCCTTACGAGCACCGTGAGTAGAGATGAAGTACTGAAGTACGCTCAAACCTTCACGGAAGTTCGCAGTAATCGGCGTTTCGATGATGGAGCCATCCGGCTTGGCCATCAGACCACGCATACCGGCCAGCTGACGGATCTGCGCTGCAGAACCCCGTGCGCCGGAGTCGGCCATCATGTACATCGAGTTGAACGACTCTTGCTCAACCTCAACGCCGTGACGGTCAATAACCTTCTCTTTCGAGAGGTTCGACATCATTGCCTTGGAGACTTCGTCGTTAGCTTTCGACCAAAGGTCGATTACTTTGTTGTACTTCTCGCCCTGTGTTACCAGGCCCGAGGCGTACTGACTTTCGATCTCTTTCACTTCATCGGTTGCAGCCGCGATGATGCGGGCTTTTTCATCCGGGATAACGAAGTCGTTAACACCGATGGAAACGCCGGAAATGGTCGAGTAAGCAAAACCGGTGTACATCAACTGGTCAGCGAAAATCACGGTCTCTTTCAAACCAACCACGCGGTAGCACTGGTTGATCAGCTTGGAGATCGCCTTTTTCTTCATCGGCAGGTTGACGACATCGTACGACAGACCTTTTGGCACAACCTGGTACAACAAGGCACGGCCGACAGTGGTGTCGACAATACGAACGTTGCTCACGCTGCCGCCGTCACGGTCGTTGACGGTTTCGTGGATACGCACTTTGACCTTGGCGTGCAGTGCGGCTTCGCCGGCACGGAACACACGGTCAACTTCCTGCAGATCCGCGAACACACGACCTTCGCCTTTGGCGTTGATCGCTTCACGCGTCATGTAGTACAGACCCAATACAACGTCCTGCGACGGAACGATGATTGGCTCACCGTTGGCTGGCGACAGAATGTTGTTGGTCGACATCATCAACGCACGCGCTTCCAGCTGGGCTTCCAGCGTCAGCGGTACGTGCACGGCCATTTGGTCGCCGTCGAAGTCGGCGTTGTACGCAGCACAGACCAACGGGTGCAGCTGGATAGCCTTACCTTCGATCAGTACCGGTTCAAACGCCTGGATACCCAGACGGTGAAGGGTCGGTGCACGGTTGAGGAGAACCGGGTGTTCGCGAATGACTTCTGCGAGAACGTCCCAAACCTCTGGCAATTCGCGCTCAACCATTTTCTTGGCGGCTTTGATGGTGGTCGCGAGACCGCGCATTTCAAGCTTGCCGAAGATGAACGGCTTGAACAGCTCGAGAGCCATTTTTTTCGGCAGACCGCACTGGTGCAGACGCAGGGTCGGACCTACGGTAATTACCGAACGACCCGAGTAGTCAACACGCTTACCGAGCAAGTTCTGACGGAAACGACCCTGCTTACCCTTGATCATGTCAGCCAGGGATTTCAGAGGACGCTTGTTGGAACCGGTGATAGCGCGGCCACGACGGCCGTTGTCGAGCAATGCGTCGACCGCTTCTTGCAACATACGCTTTTCGTTACGCACGATGATGTCCGGAGCGGACAGATCAAGCAGGCGCTTCAAGCGGTTGTTACGGTTGATCACTCGACGATACAGATCGTTGAGGTCGGAAGTCGCGAAACGACCACCATCCAGCGGAACCAAAGGACGCAGATCTGGCGGCAGAACCGGCAGAACGGTCAGTACCATCCACTCCGGAAGGTTGCCGGAGCCCAGGAAGGCTTCCATCAACTTCAGGCGCTTGGACAGTTTCTTGATTTTGGTTTCGGAGTTGGTTTGCGGAATCTCTTCGCGCAGACGGCCAATCTCGTGTTCCAGATCGATAGCGTGCAGCAGTTCACGGACAGCTTCAGCACCCATACGGGCATCAAAGTCGTCGCCGAACTCTTCCAGCGCTTCGAAGTACTGCTCATCGTTCAGCAGCTGACCTTTTTCCAGAGTGGTCATGCCCGGATCGATAACGACATAGCTCTCGAAGTAGAGAACGCGTTCGATATCACGCAGGGTCATGTCCATCAGCAAGCCGATACGGGACGGCAGCGATTTCAGGAACCAGATGTGAGCAACCGGCGATGCCAGTTCAATGTGAGCCATGCGCTCGCGACGGACCTTGGCCAGTGCGACTTCAACGCCACACTTCTCACAGATCACACCGCGGTGCTTCAAGCGCTTGTACTTACCGCACAGGCACTCGTAATCCTTAACCGGGCCAAAGATTTTGGCGCAGAACAGGCCGTCACGCTCAGGCTTGAACGTACGGTAGTTGATGGTTTCCGGCTTTTTAACTTCACCGAACGACCACGAACGGATCATCTCAGGCGATGCCAATCCAATACGGATGGCGTCGAACTCTTCGACTTGACCCTGGTTTTTCAGCAAATTCAGTAGGTCTTTCAAGGCCTTTCCTCCTGGCGGAGCAGAGAGCGGGCAATACCGCCCCACTCTCGATTCACGTCACGTGTTATTCGGTTTCCAGATCGATATCGATGCCGAGGGAACGAATTTCTTTGATCAACACGTTAAAGGACTCGGGCATGCCCGGCTCCATACGGTGATCGCCGTCCACGATGTTTTTGTACATCTTGGTACGACCGTTCACATCATCCGACTTCACTGTGAGCATTTCTTGCAGAGTGTATGCCGCGCCGTAAGCTTCCAGCGCCCAAACCTCCATCTCCCCGAAACGCTGACCACCGAACTGTGCCTTACCACCCAGCGGCTGCTGGGTAACCAAGCTGTAAGAACCGGTAGAACGAGCGTGCATCTTGTCGTCTACCAAGTGGTTCAGCTTCAGCATGTACATGTAGCCAACAGTAACCGGACGTTCAAACTGGTTGCCGGTACGGCCGTCAGTCAGCGTCATCTGGCCGCTGTCCGGCAGATCTGCCAGGCGCAACATTGCCTTGATTTCGCTTTCCTTGGCACCGTCGAACACCGGGGTAGCCATCGGCACACCGCCACGAAGGTTCTTCGCCAGGTCCAGGATTTCCTGGTCGGAGAAGTCATCCAGGCTTTCTTGACGACCGCCAATCTCGTTGTAGATCTCATGCAGGAACTTGCGCAGGTCAGCAACCTTGCGCTGCTCTTCAATCATGAGGTTGATCTTCTCGCCCAAACCTTTGGCTGCGAGGCCCAGGTGAGTTTCGAGAATCTGACCAACGTTCATACGCGAAGGTACGCCCAACGGGTTGAGGACCACATCCACCGGGGTGCCATTGGCATCGTACGGCATGTCTTCAACCGGCATGATCACGGAGACCACACCTTTGTTACCGTGACGACCAGCCATCTTGTCACCCGGCTGGATGCGACGACGGATTGCCAGGTAAACCTTGACGATTTTCAGCACGCCCGGAGCCAGGTCATCGCCCTGCTGCAGTTTGCGCTTCTTGTCTTCGAACTTGTCGTCCAGCAGACGACGGCGATCGATGATGTAAGCCTGGGCTTTTTCAAGCTGCTCGTTCAGAGCATCTTCAGCCATGCGCAGTTTGAACCACTGACCATGCTCAAGACCGTCCAGGACCTCATTGGTGATTTCCTGGCCTTTCTTCAGACCGGCTCCACCTTCGGCAATACGGCCGACCAGTGCAGAGCGCAGACGTTCGAAAGTGGCGCCTTCAACGATGCGGAACTCTTCGTTCAGATCCTTGCGGATCTCGTCCAGCTGGGTCTTCTCGATGGACAGTGCACGAGCATCACGCTCAACGCCGTCGCGAGTGAAGACCTGCACGTCGATGACAGTACCTTTGGTACCGGTAGGTACACGCAGGGAGGTGTCTTTAACGTCGCTGGCTTTTTCACCGAAGATTGCACGCAACAGCTTCTCTTCCGGAGTCAGCTGGGTCTCGCCTTTCGGAGTGACCTTACCTACCAGAATGTCGCCCGCGCCAACTTCAGCACCAACGTAAACGATACCGGCTTCGTCCAGTTTGTTCAGTGCAGCTTCACCCACGTTCGGGATGTCTGCAGTGATCTCTTCAGGCCCAAGCTTGGTGTCACGTGCCACACAGGTCAGTTCCTGGATGTGGATCGTGGTGAAGCGATCTTCTTGAACAACCCGTTCCGACAAGCAGATGGAGTCTTCGAAGTTGTAACCGTTCCAGGCCATGAACGCGATGCGCATGTTCTGACCCAGAGCCAGCTCACCCATATCGGTGGACGGACCGTCGGCCATGATGTCGCTGCGCTGCACTCGATCACCCTTGCGAACCAGCGGACGCTGGTTAATGCAGGTGTTCTGGTTGGAGCGGGTGTATTTGGTCAGGTTGTAGATGTCGACACCGGCTTCGCCAGTTTCTACTTCGTCATCTGCAACACGTACCACGATACGGCTTGCATCAACGGAGTCGATCACGCCACCACGACGAGCCACGACGCAAACGCCGGAGTCACGGGCTACGTTACGCTCCATGCCGGTACCAACCAGCGGCTTGTCAGCGCGCAGGGTAGGTACAGCTTGACGCTGCATGTTCGAACCCATCAACGCACGGTTGGCGTCATCGTGCTCGAGGAACGGAATCAACGACGCTGCAACCGACACAACCTGCTTCGGCGAAACGTCCATCAGGGTGACGTCTTCCGGCGCCTTGACGGTGAATTCGTTCAAGTGACGAACAGCTACCAGCTCGTCGATCAGGACTTTCTTGTCGTTCATCGTGGCCGAGGCCTGAGCGATCACGTGATCAGCTTCTTCGATGGCGGACAGGAATACGATCTCGTCGGTGACCAGAGCGTCTTTCACCACGCGGTACGGGCTCTCAAGGAAGCCGTACTGGTTGGTGCGCGCATAGGCGGCCAGGGAGTTGATCAGACCGATGTTCGGACCTTCCGGCGTTTCAATCGGGCATACACGACCGTAGTGAGTCGGGTGTACGTCACGAACTTCAAAGCCTGCACGCTCACGCGTCAGACCGCCCGGGCCCAGTGCAGATACACGGCGCTTGTGGGTGATCTCGGACAGCGGGTTGTTCTGGTCCATGAACTGCGAGAGCTGGCTGGAACCGAAGAACTCTTTCACCGCCGCAGCCACTGGCTTGGCGTTGATCAGGTCTTGCGGCATCAGGCCTTCGCTTTCAGCCATCGACAGACGCTCTTTGACCGCGCGTTCAACACGCACCAGGCCAACGCGGAACTGGTTTTCAGCCATTTCGCCTACACAGCGAACACGACGGTTACCCAGGTGGTCGATGTCATCGACGATGCCTTTACCGTTACGGATGTCGACCAGAGTCTTCAGTACCGCGACGATGTCTTCTTTGCACAACACGCCCGAACCTTCGATCTCGGTACGACCGATACGACGGTTGAACTTCATCCGGCCGACCGCAGACAGGTCATAGCGCTCAGGGCTGAAGAACAGGTTGTTGAACAGAGTCTCGGCAGCGTCTTTGGTTGGCGGCTCGCCTGGACGCATCATGCGATAGATCTCGACCAGCGCTTCCAATTGGTTGCTGGTGGAGTCGATCTTCAGAGTGTCGGAGACGAACGGACCGCAGTCGATATCGTTGGTGTACAACGTTTCGATACGAACAACCTGGCTCTTGGCGACTTTCGCCAGAATCTCGGTGGTCAGCTCGGTGTTGCACTCAGCAATGATTTCGCCGGTAGCCGGATGCACGATAGCCTTGGCCGTTGTGCGACCCAGGACATAGTCCAGAGGCATAACGAGCTCTTTGATACCGGCTTTTTCCAGCTGGTTGATGTGACGAGCAGTAATACGACGACCTTGCTCGACAATCACCTTGCCTTTGTCATCGGTAATATCGATGGCCGCAATTTCACCGCGCAGGCGATGAGGTACCAGTTCCAGGCTGATGCTTTCGCCCTGAACGTGGAATACGTTGGTGGTGTAGAACGCGTCCAGCACCTGCTCAGTTGTATAACCCAGCGCGCGCAGCAGTACCGATGCAGGCAGCTTGCGACGACGGTCAATACGGACGAACACGCAGTCTTTCGGATCGAACTCGAAGTCCAACCACGAACCGCGGTAAGGAATGATACGCGCGGAATAAAGCAGTTTACCGGAGCTGTGCGTCTTGCCGCGGTCGTGGTCAAAGAACACGCCCGGGGAACGGTGCAACTGGGAAACGATTACACGCTCGGTACCATTGATTACAAAGGTACCGTTTTCAGTCATCAGGGGGATTTCACCCATGTAGACTTCTTGCTCTTTGATGTCCTTGATCGCTTTGTTCGACGATTCTTTGTCGAAAATGATCAAACGAACTTTTACCCGCAAAGGTACGGCGTAAGTTACACCGCGCAACACGCATTCTTTAACATCAAATGCCGGCTCGCCCAAGCGATAACCGACGTACTCCAGCGCAGCATTGCCGGAGTAGCTGATGATCGGGAAAACGGATTTGAAGGCCGCATGCAGGCCCACGTCGCGGAACTGATCTTTAGTCGCTCCCGCCTGCAAGAATTCACGATACGAATCCAGCTGGATTGCCAAGAGATACGGCACATCCATGACGTCCGGCAACTTGCTAAAGTCCTTGCGGATACGTTTTTTCTCAGTATATGAGTAAGCCATCAGCGTTCCCCAGCTTGGTCACCTGCTTGTTTGGCCTCTCCCGACGGGAGCAGCCAGAAAATCGTGCAAACCCCTTGGTTTGCTCCACCGCACAGGGTGGTTACAGCACGTTAGAGGCGCCGACCCAGTCGGCAGCCAATAACGGAAAAAGGCCGGTGGCAAGAGCCACCAGCCATCAGCCTTCTGCTTAACGCTTGGGCTGGAGACGCAAGGTCGAGGCTTACTTCAGCTCGACTTTAGCGCCTGCTTCTTCCAAGGCAGCCTTGGCTTTGTCA
Organism: Pseudomonas sp. TMW22089; assembly: GCF_022496645.1. Lineage (NCBI taxonomy): Bacteria > Pseudomonadati > Pseudomonadota > Gammaproteobacteria > Pseudomonadales > Pseudomonadaceae > Pseudomonas > Pseudomonas sp. TMW22089. The sequence continues at coordinate 6,432 of NZ_SCFG01000030.1, read as the reverse complement.
GCTGCGTCTTTCGCAACAGCTTCCAGAACAACGCTAGGAGCGCTGTCTACTACTGCCTTGGCTTCTTTCAAGCCCAGACCAGTCAGCTCGCGAACAGCCTTGATCACGTTAACTTTCTTCTCGCCAGCTTCCAGCAGCATGACGTTGAATTCAGTTTGCTCTTCAACAACAGCAGCGGCAGCAGCAGGACCAGCAGAAGCAGCAGCAGCGGAAACGCCGAATGCTTCTTCCATTGCCTTGATCAGCTCAACGATTTCCAGAACGGATTTCGAACCGATTGCGTCGATGATTTCTTGAGTAGTCAGAGACATGACTATAAATTCCTGTATTGGGGTGACAGCCTAGGCGGCTATCGAAATAAACAATAAACGCTGAAAGGAGTAGCTCAGCCTTAGGCTGCAGCAGCTTCTTTCTGGTCGCGAAGTGCCGCCAGAGTACGAGCCAATTTGCTGGTAGCGCCTTGAATCACGCTCATCAGCTGAGAAATTGCTTCGTCACGGGTCGGCAGACTTGCCAGTACGTCGATCTGATTAGCTGCGAGGAACTTGCCCTCGAACGCAGCTGCCTTGATCTCGAACTTATCCTGACCTTTAGCGAACTCTTTGAACAAACGGGCAGCAGCACCTGGATGTTCGTTGGAGAATGCGATCAAGGTCGGGCCGGTGAACACGTCGTTGAGAACACTGTATTCAGTGTCAGCAACAGCGCGCTTGAGCAGGGTGTTACGTACAACACGTACGTAAACGCCAGCTTCACGAGCCTCTTTACGGAGTCCGGTCATAGCGCCTACTGTCACGCCGCGGGCATCAGCCACAACAGCAGACAGGGCAACTTTGGCAGCCTCGTTGACTTCAGCGACGATGGCCTTCTTGTCTTCGAGTTTAATTGCCACGGGTTTAACTCCTGCTTGTTACCGTTTCATCTGGCCTGAGCCGGATGTCGTTTTGGTGTCTGATTCGGTAAGGAACCGGGAGCACCATCTGCGTAGGCTTGAGGTTTAAGGCTTTCGCCGCCTACGGTCTTGGATAGCCCCCGCCAGGCAGGGACCCCAATCTTTCATTGGCGCGGCAAGCCACGCCAATTTGTCTTACGCGTCCAGAGAACCCTGGTCGATGACCAGGCCCGGGCCCATAGTGGTGCTCAGGGTAACGCGCTTAACGTAAATACCTTTCGAGGAAGCTGGCTTGATACGCTTCAGATCAGCGATCAGGGCTTCAACGTTTTCCTTCAGCTTGACGGCATCAAAGCCGATCTTGCCAACGGAAGTGTGAATGATACCGTTTTTGTCAGTGCGATAACGAACCTGACCAGCTTTTGCGTTCTTAACCGCAGTAGCTACGTCTGGAGTTACAGTACCAACCTTAGGGTTAGGCATCAGACCACGTGGACCAAGGATCTGACCCAGCTGACCTACAACACGCATTGCGTCCGGGGATGCAATAACTACGTCATAGTTCAGGTCGCCGCCTTTCATTTCGGCAGCCAGGTCGTCCATACCAACGCGATCAGCGCCGGCAGCCAAAGCAGCTTCAGCAGCTGGACCCTGGGTGAACACAGCTACACGTACAGTCTTGCCAGTGCCGTGTGGCAGCACAGTAGCGCTACGAACAACCTGGTCAGATTTACGTGGGTCTACGCCCAGGTTAACAGCGATGTCAAAAGACTCGCTGAACTTGACAGTGGACAGCTCAGCCAGCAAAGCAGCAGCGTCTACAAAGTTGTAAGACTTGCCAGCTTCAATTTTACCGGCGATTGCCTTTTGACGCTTAGTCAGCTTAGCCATTACACACCCTCCACGTTAAGGCCCATGCTACGAGCAGAACCGGCGATGGTACGCACGGCTGCTTCCATATCAGCTGCAGTCAGATCCGCGTTTTTGGTTTTCGCGATTTCTTCCAGCTGAGCACGGGTAACAGTGCCAACCTTAACGGTGTTTGGACGAGCGGAACCGCTAGTCAAACCGGCAGCCTTCTTCAGCAGAACCGAAGCAGGAGTCGATTTGGTTTCGAATGTGAAGCTACGGTCGCTGTATACAGTGATGATCACTGGAGTCGGCAGGCCAGCTTCAATACCCTGAGTACGGGCGTTGAAAGCCTTGCAGAATTCCATGATGTTCACACCGTGTTGACCCAAAGCTGGGCCGACAGGTGGGCTTGGGTTGGCCTGAGCGGCCTTCACTTGCAGCTTGATGTAAGCGGTAATCTTCTTGGCCATGAGGCACTCCAATTACGGGTTCAGACGCCTAGAAAGGCTCCCCGGTTACTTGCGCGTTTATCCCAGTGACGACAAAACCCCACAGCCTAAGCCATGGGGTTGGGATTCGTGTTCAGCTAGACCTTTTCGACCTGGCTAAACTCTAGCTCTACCGGAGTAGAGCGACCGAAAATGAGCACTGCCACTTGGATGCGACTCTTTTCGTAGTTAACTTCTTCGACGGTGCCATTGAAATCAGCGAACGGGCCATCGGTGACACGAACAACTTCACCTGGCTCGAACAGTGTTTTCGGCTTGGGCTTGTCGCTACCATCAGCAACACGACGCAGAATTGCTTCTGCCTCTTTATCGGTGATTGGCGCCGGTTTATCGGCGGTACCACCAATGAAGCCCATTACGCGAGGGGTATCCTTGACCAAGTGCCAAGTCCCTTCGCTCATGTCCATTTGTACCAGCACATAGCCAGGGAAGAACTTGCGTTCGCTTTTGCGTTTCTGGCCATTACGCATTTCAACCACTTCTTCAGTGGGAACCAGAATTTCGCCGAAGCCTTCTTCCATGCCTGCCAGCTTAATACGCTCAATCAAAGAGCGCATAACATGCTTTTCGTAACCCGAATAAGCATGCACTACGTACCAACGCTTAGCCACGGGACACCCTTAGCCAACAATCAAGGAAACGAGCCAGCCGAGCAGGGAATCTAAACCCCACAACAGCAACGCCATAACTAGAACAACAGCCACCACGATCAACGTGGTCTGCGTAGTTTCTTGGCGAGTTGGCCATACGACTTTACGAATCTCAGTACGAGCTTCCTTCACCAAGACAGAGAACGACTTGCCTTTTGCCGTTTGCAAGCCCACATAGGCAGCAACAGCAGCAATCACAAGAAGTGCAATGACACGATACAGGATCGGCGAACCAGAATAATACTGATTCCCAACAACGCCAACCACCACAAGAGCAACCACTACAAGCCACTTGAGGAGATCGAAGCGAGAGCCTTGAACTTCAGCCTTGGGAGTCATCTAAGAGGATCCTGTGAAAAGAAAGCCAGACGCAATGAGCGAATCTGGCAGGTCAGGAGGGAATCGAACCCCCAACCTACGGTTTTGGAGACCGTCGCTCTGCCAATTGAGCTACTGACCTAAAACATTATCGAGCCGCGAATTATGCAGGCACGAGAGAGACTTTTCAACAACCAATGCAATTACTTTTGCCTCAAGCCTGGCAACACCAAACTTACGACCCTGTGAACAGCAGAATGCGAGCTGATCACAACAGTAACACCAACCAGAGCAGCGACACCCAAAACACCTGGCACCACCGGCAAACACTCCGGACAGGCTATGCACCTGTTAAAACAAAGGCAGATATTTTCATATCTGCCTTGTTATATGGAGCTCTTGAGCGGATTTGAACCGCTGACCTCACCCTTACCAAGGGTGTGCTCTACCAACTGAGCTACAAGAGCAAAACACATCGCAAAAACAGCAAGACTGGAGCGGGTGGCGGGAATCGAACCCGCATCATCAGCTTGGAAGGCTGAGGTTCTACCACTAAACTACACCCGCAAATCTTGCTATTCGAGCTTAAATATGGTGGAGGGGGAAGGATTCGAACCTTCGAAGTCGTAGACGTCAGATTTACAGTCTGATCCCTTTGGCCGCTCGGGAACCCCTCCTAAGCGAGGCAGAATTCTACATCATTCTACCCTTCTGTCAAGCACTTTCTTCAAGTAATTCAGGAAGTTAGCAACTTGACTCACTTCACACTTCAAAGCCTGTTTGGCGTTCACTGTGGAGCGGGCGCCATTCTATGCAAAGATCAGGGTAGCTGCAAGCCCTCACAGTGCATTTTTTTGAGTTTTAACTCATTGAATTCATTGGCAAGGTTCTGCAACAGCATTTCATTGACCCTGGCGCTGCTCTCGGGATTGATTTGAATGGCATATCCAGCCAAATCCCCCGCAGCGACATCAGCTCTTTGCGTACGGATATCCATATCGGCGAGCCTGCGCTGGACCCTGTCCAGCTGATCCTCACTGGAGATATTCCCCAGGTAGACACACTCCGCACCCGCCCCAGATGTAGCCTGGGGCTCAGCGACGGCTAACGAGGGGCGAGCCTCGCTGAGCAGACTGATACCCTGCTGACTCCCCTTGTACAACGACAATGAAACAACCTCCTTGGCTCTGACAGGCGCCTCTTGCTGATGCCATATGTAATAGAAAACATTCAGAACAACCAGCAACAGAAACAGCCAACGCATAAGAACCTCAGGAGAAGGGACAAGCTACAGCCAAGCCGACAAATACAAGATCCGGCACCAATCGGGCGCCCGGGACCATATCGCTCACCAGGCTAGCGTCACCTCCCGTGAGAAAAACCTCAAACTCTTGCCCCCAGTAATCACGCGCCAATTCCAACTGGGTCAAGACAAATCCCCGCATCATCAACAAGCAGCCACGCTCCACGGCCTCAGCCGTTGTACGACCAGGAGCCCGTAAAAGCAGTGCCTGCTCGGCAGAAAAATCGTCATATCTGATTCGTCGCGTGTGCGTGCGCAGCTGATCACGCATCAAGGGCATTCCCGGGCAAATAAAGCCACCTAAATGGCTGCCATCTGGCGCGACAAAATCTGCCGTTACAGCAGTGCCAAAATCCAGGACCAGACACGCACCCTTTGCCAACTCATATCCACCGACGAGAGCAAGCCAACGATCCAGCCCCAAGCGGGAAAAATCTTCGTAACCATTGCTCACACCCGAAACGCTCCTGGCCGGCATGGCGCATGCAACCCCGACCCCGAAAGCCGAGGCTATGCCAGCTACCAGGCTGGCGGTCTCTTCATCGGTACGCACGCTGACCAGGCGACACTGGACGACATTCAATGCAGGAACAGCTCGCACCGAAGCTATCAGACCGATATCGGAATCTACGACCCCTCCACCAGCGACTCTGCCACCATCGAGCACACGCCACTTTATAAAGCTGTTGCCGCAGTCCAGTTCAAGAATCATGGCGCAACCTCAGGCTAAGCTCGCCACCGCTAAACACCTTCTCCTCGCCCTCTACGCGCAAGCGAAGCGCACCCTGCTGATCAATACCCATGACCGTCCCATCCACCTGATGCACTCCAGCAATCAACGACACTTCACGCCCTTGCCACAAATGATTGCTCTCCCACTCTGCCTGGATCGCTGCAAACCCGGACGACTCATGGCGCTTAAGGTATGTGAGCAAACTCTGATTAAGGCTGGACACCAGCGAATTACGGTTTATGGCTTTGCCAGACTCCAGAAAAACCGAGGTCCATGCCTGATCCACCTCACTGGCGACCCGCATATTGGCATTGATACCAATACCAATCACCAGGTGACAGACATCGGCAGGATCACCCACCAGCTCAAGCAAAATTCCGGCGATCTTTTTATTTCCGACCAACACGTCATTTGGCCACTTGAGCCCCGCCCTCTCGATACCCATTTCTCGAAGAGCACTCAAAACTGCCAAGCCGACCACCAGGCTGAGGCCTTCTAGCTGGCGCATGCCGCCGTCCATCCGCAGAACCAGACTGTAATAAATATTCTCTGCGAAAGGGCTGACCCACTTGCGCCCCCTACGTCCCCGCCCAGCAAGTTGACGCTCAGCCAGAATGACAAAGGGAGCAGTCTGACCGCGATCAATGGCGCGCAAGGACTCGGCATTCGTTGAGTCAAGGGATTCATGGATAGAGACTGGCCAGGGACCGGCAGCCATTTGTTCGTGCTCGAGCAGCTCGAGAGGAGCTGCCAGCTGGTAGCCACGACCACGAACCTTGTGAATCGACAAGTTCAATTCTGACTCCAGGTGCTGAAGCTGTTTCCACACAGCACTACGGCTGACGCCGAGCGCAGCTCCCAGCGCCTGCCCTGAATGAAATCGACCATCTTTGAGTAGTTTCAACAACGTCAGCATGCAAGTACCGCCTCACAATCAGGCACGCATAATAGCCATGAGCAGCGCTATTGCATAGAAAGCCCGAGAGTTGTCGCAAGCCAAAATCCACCTGTAGAAACGCTTTGTGCAGGCGTTGCACCGATGTTTTTTTCGGCACAAAAACAAACCCCCTGTCTGCGTGAGCAGACAGGGGGTTTGGAATTTAATCTTGACGATGACCTACTCTCACATGGGGAAACCCCACACTACCATCGGCGATGCATCGTTTCACTTCTGA